>NZ_JCBCUW010000089.1:0-9221 GCF_059862525.1 Pseudomonas sp. MF08875 | reverse complement strand
CAGGCTGAAACCTTGGGCATGACCGATTTGAATGGTGGCGCGCTCTTCAACGCTGAGTTCGGAATAAGACATAGGGACAGCACCGTACCGGAAAGGTCAGGTGTTGCACTCAGTTTTCGCCGCCGCCCGGTGTAAATACGACGTTGTTGCTCATTGGCATGCTCCTCACTGGCATGATTGGTGTGAGGTGAACGATACCGATTGGCCTCTTAAATATTGATGATCGAATCTTACGAATCTGGATTTGCCCAGATCCGCGGGGCGTTGGGGCGTCCGAAGTGGGGCCGCAAGCGCCCCCATGGGGTGAAAGTGCGCTGGTCAAATCTGATGCATTTTTTGATCAAAAAAATGCAAACGGATCGTTGAGTGGAATGAGGTTTTTCGCACCGAATAACAATCAGTAGAATTCCTACAGTCTCGGTGCCGGTTCACTCACCAGTCAGCTGGACACTACGTCAACTCGTGTACAAACCGGGTATAGCCTTCGGAGTCGGAGGTTTCGTACCAACACCTCTTACATAAATTGGTGTACCTAGCCATGAGTGATCCCATCAACCTCATGTTGTGCAGCCAAGGAAACACGGAATGCATCCGTGGAAACCAAATCTCGGGGGCGTTTACCTCCCAGCACTCCATTCGGGGAATAAAACCAGAATGCGACCGACCAGCTGTTTTGTAAGCGTCCGGCCAACACACCTTTCTGATCCCAACGCTTAGGGCGATGGTGGACACCTATTTAAGTGGACACCATTTTTAGCCTTATTAAGCGGATCGCCATGCGTCAACGACACTCTTACCCCAAACCTTTCAAAGCCCAAGTCGTTCAGGAATGTCTGCACGCTGGTGCGTCCATCGCAAGCGTCGCGCTGAGCCACGGGATCAATGCCAATCTCGTGCGTAAATGGATTCCGCTTTATCGCGACGCGGACAGTAAAAACCTGCCCGCTTTTATGCCTTTGAAACTAGAACCCTGCGTTCATGATCGTCCCGAGCCATCGATCAGAATCGACGTGCCAAGCGAGCATGGGAGCCTCGTGGTGAACTGGCCCGTCAACGATCCCGAGGGATGTGCCCGATTCGTCCGGGGATTAATCTGATGATCCGCATCGATTCCATCTGGCTCGCCACCGAGCCGATGGACATGCGCGCGGGCACCGACACCGCGCTTGCACGGGTAGTGGCCGTGTTCGGTGCGGCAAAGCCGCACTGTGCATATCTCTTCGCCAACCGCCGCGCCAATCGGATGAAAGTGCTGGTGCATGACGGCGTCGGCATCTGGCTGGCAGCACGTCGGTTGCACCAAGGACGCTTTTTCTGGCCAGGCGTGCGACATGGTTCGGAACTTGAGTTGGATGCAGAACAGCTTCAGGCCCTGATACTCGGTTTACCTTGGCAAAGAGTCGGTGCCGGCGGCGTCATCACTGTGCTTTAAGTTCTGCCATGGCCAGCTTGCCAGCGCAATTGGCCCATCAGTCTATCGCCGCCCAAAGCCCTCTCTGGCAAAATCGGCGGCATGACTTCCATCCCGAATCTCGACCAACTGAACCCTGAACAACTGCGCGCTCTGGCCGCGCAGTTGATGCAGCGCGTCGAGACGATGGACAAGCAAATCCACCATCACAAAACAGTCAACGAGAAACTGGCCCATGAGATCGCGCTGCTCAAGCGCTTCAAGTTTGCCAAGCGCAGCGAGCAACTAAGTCCTGCTCAAGCCAGCTTGCTCGATGACCTGATCGACACCGACATCGCGGCTATCGAAGCTGAACTTGAGGCACTGCAACCGACGCCGACTGCGGCCAAAGTGCGCCAGCAACCCAAGCGTGCGCCGCTGCCAGCGCAGTTTCCTCGTACGCTGATCCACCACGAACCGGACAACAGCCATTGCCAATGCGGCTGCGTCCTCAAGCGTATCGGTGAAGATGCCAGCGAAAAGCTCGACTACACCCCCGGCGTGTTTACCGTCGAGCGCCATATCCGTGGGAAATGGGCCTGTGAGCAGTGCGAGACGCTGATCCAGGCGCCGGTACCGGCGCATGTCATCGACAAAGGCATCCCTACGGCAGGCCTGCTGGCCCACGTTATGGTGGCCAAGTTTGCTGACCATCTGCCGCTGTATCGACAAGAGAAAATTTTCGGCCGAGCCGGTCTGGCAATCGCCCGTTCGACCTTGGCGCAATGGGTTGGCGCCTGCGGCGTGCAGCTACAGCCACTGGTGGATGCGCTGCGCGAAGCAGTGCTCGAGCATGGCGTGATCCACGCCGATGAAACGCCGGTACAGATGCTGACGCCGGGCGCCAAGAAGACCCACCGAGCCTACGTTTGGGCCTACGCAACCAGCCAGTTCGCCGACTTGGCGGCAGTCGTTTACGACTTCAGCCCGAGCCGCGCCGGTGAACACGCCCGAACCTTCCTGAACAACTGGAACGGCAAGCTGGTCTGCGACGACTTCGCCGGTTACAAGGCGAGCTTTGATCTGGGCGTCACAGAGATCGGCTGCATGACCCATGCTCGCCGCAAGTTCTTCGACCTTCACGCGACCAACAAGAGCCAAATCGCCGAAAAAGCGCTGCATTACATCGCAGCACTTTACGAAATAGAGCGTGAAGTAAAAGACCTAGAGCCGGACATGCGGCACCGAATACGGCAGGAAAAGGCGACTCCGATAATCGAGGCGCTACACGCCTGGATGATTGCCCAGCGCGAACTCGTGCCCGAAGGGTCGGCCATCGCCAAAGCCCTGGATTACAGCCTCAAACGCTGGGTCGCGTTGATCCGATATCTCGAGGATGGCGCCGTGCCCATAGACAATAATTGGTGTGAAAATCAAATCCGGCCATGGGCACTTGGGCGGTCGAACTGGCTGTTCGCCGGGTCACTACGCAGCGGCAAACGTGCGGCTGCGATCATGAGTTTGATCCAGTCAGCACGGCTTAATGGACATGATCCGTACGCCTATCTGAAGGATGTTCTGACGCGGCTGCCCACGCAGCGAGCGAGTGAGATTGCGGCGTTGCTACCACATCGGTGGCAACCGGTGTAATTACATCAGGTGGCGTCGTGGACGCGTTTATGAATATTCCGGCGCATAGTCCCAAAATCATCCACAAAACATGGTTTTTCGTAGCATTGGTTGCAATGGGGTAGATCTACGCCACGTACCGCCCTTTAGCGCCCCGAGACACCCTATAAATCCCGCAGTCTCCCTGTATCCCCCTCTCAAACACCCCCTTTCCCCCTCATTTAATCCGCGGAACAGTAGTTACCCTGGAGTTAGCGCCCCCTCATATCCCCCATTTCCCCTAACAATTCCTGTAACCCCCCGCCACACCCTGATTATCCCCGTAGCGCACCCCATTCTGCCCCGTCCAAAGTCACTCGGGCGTTGTCGCTCCGCATTTGGTAGCAAAACTCGCAAAACTGATCCAAATTTATGAAATTTTGCGACGGAAGACGGTCGGAAGCGATAGCCTCTGCAATACCTGAAACCTCTTAAATCCCCGTCTAATGTAATACTACTCAGCAAGGGAGAATTTTGTTTTGTGATTGTGTTGCATTGCGGTACCGCGCGCACCATCCCTCAAGAAGTGGCAATGGTCACAGGAAGCTATTGGCTGCTGCGCCAATTTCCGACTTAGGGCCAGATGCCTTTGCCGGACGCTTACGCTGTTTTTCGTAGGGGAGAGAATTGAGAGTATCCCTTTCAATTCTGGATACGGGCTGAGCGTCGGTTCAGTAGAAAATGCATAGCAGGGGAATAGGCTGCAGCCTTCATGATCGATCGAGAAAATTCGGTTGTCTGCCTCCCACTTAACTAAAGCCGGAGTAAGTGCTTCAACACGTATGTTGAAATGCTGCGCCAGCCGATTAACGGGAAGGAAATCACCGCATCCTAAAATGTCGCTCTTGGCTTGAGCGAGCATTTCCCGCTCCCTAGCGATAACTCTGCGCCGGATGTCGTCTTTTTCCACAGACATCACCTCGATTCGGGCTTGTAACCAATCCTACTCCGCTGTTTGTTCGACGCAACGGACAATCGTGCTATCCATGCAGTACCCCACAACCAATGACTTTCTTATGCGCCCATCAGAGGGGATCGACCGAGAGTTATCACGTTTTGTTTAACTCTTCGTGAGGATTTAGCGAAACCCAGCCATCCATACTCCGCCCCATTCAGTAACGAGTGGGAGCCGGACATGTTGCAGCGCACTGCTTCACCCAGGCCCATTCATCCGCGCTGGCTACGCCTGACGCATTGGCTCAACGCTCTGGCCGTGTTGATGATGATCACCAGCGGCTGGCGGATCTATAACGCTTCACCTCTTTACGATTTCAGGTTTTCCAACGCGATCACACTTGGGGGCTGGCTCGGCGGCGCATTGCAGTGGCACTTCGCGGCGATGTGGCTGCTGGCGTTCAACGGCCTCCTATACGTGGCCTTCAACCTGTTCAGTGGTCGCTTCAAGCGGCGCTTTTTCCCGGTTTCGCCAAAGGGAGTACTGCACGACCTGTGGGCCGCCCTGCGCGGAAAACTCGGTCACGCCGACCTCAGCCATTACAACCAGGTGCAGCGCTTTGCCTATCTGTTTGTCATGGTGGATATCGCCCTGCTGGTGGTTTCCGGACTGGTGCTGTGGAAGTCAGTGCAGTTCCCGCTGCTGCGTGAATTGTTGGGTGGCTACGACACCGCGCGGCATGTGCACTTCATTGCGATGGCGCTGCTGGTAGCGTTTGTGGCGGTGCATCTAGTGATGGTCGCGCTGGTACCAAAAACCCTGCTGGCCATGATTGTCGGTCGCAAGGAGCCCGTATGAAAAAGCGCATTCACAATCCTGATCTGGACGAGTCCTCGATCCTGTCGGATGCCCGCAAGATCCTTGCGCCGCAAATTGAAGACCGTTCGCGCCGCTCATTCCTACTGCACGGCCTGACGCTTGGTGGCGTGGCCATGTTGTCCGGATGCAATCTGACCAATACCGATAGCGTTGATACCGCATTGTCCTCCATGTCGCGTTTGAACGACCGAGTACAGGGCTGGTTATTCAACCCCAACGCCATGGCGCCGACCTATCCCGAATCGATGATCACCCGTCCGTTTCCGTTCAATGCCTTCTACGGCATCGACGAAGCACCGACAATGGAGGAAGAGAGTTATCGCCTCGAGGTGTCTGGATTGGTCGCAGACAAACGCAGTTGGCGCCTTGAAGAGCTACGTGCCATGGCGCAGACCGACCAGATCACCCGCCACATCTGCGTCGAAGGCTGGAGCGCGATCGGTCGCTGGGGCGGTGTGCGCTTCAGCGACTTCCTCAAACGCATCGGCGCCGACACCGACGCCAAATACGTCGGCTTCAAGTGCGCCGACGATTACTACACCAGCATCGACATGGCCACCGCGCTGCATGCGCAGACCCTGTTGGCGCTGACTTGGGACGGCAAGGTGCTGCCGCGTGAGTACGGCTTCCCGATGAAACTGCGCATGCCCACCAAGCTTGGCTACAAGAACCCCAAACACATCCAGGCGATTTTCGTTAGCAACACCTACAGCGGCGGCTACTGGGAAGACCAGGGCTACAACTGGTTCGGTGGCAGCTGACGGAGCCTGAAGCTTTCACACACCCGCAAACTGAGCTTCAAGGAGTTTCATCATGAAAAAGCTGACTACCGTTGTTCTGTCCTTGTGCCTGGCCGTTGGCGCTGGCTCTGTGTTCGCTGCTGACACCATGAGTCACGACAGCATGAGCAAGGATTCCATGTCCAAGGATGCAATGAAAAAAGATGGCATGAAAAAGTCTGACCCCATCCCCCGGTGTCAGGATAGTTGTCGCCTCTCCGATTTTTCCTAAAAAAGCATATCGGGGGCGGAAAGAGACTGGTCGTGCCGTACTATTCACCTGAACGCAGAGCCGCATTACTTAAAATGCTGCTTCCCCCGCTGAACCTGTCGATGGCCGAGGTTTCCCGGCGCGAAGGGGTCAGCGAAATGTCTTTGTCCAACTGGCGCAAGCAGCTCAGTTCTGAAGGAAATGCAGTGTCCGAAAACAAGCCGTTGACCGAGAACTGGTCAGCCGAAACCAAGTTTGCTGTCGTGCTTGAAGCCGCCGGTTTGTCCGAGATCGACCTCGGCGAGTATTGCCGCCGCAAAGGTCTTTACCCCGAACAAATCACGGCTTGGCGACAAGCTTTTATCACCGGCCAGAAATCGACAAAGGCTCAGCAAAAAGAAGATCGCGAGCAATCTCGCAAGGACAAGAAACGCATCCAGGAACTTGAGCGCGAACTGCGCCGCAAAGACAAGGCGCTCGCTGAAACAGCCGCGTTGTTGGTGCTGCGAAAAAAGCTCAACGACTACTGGGGGACGAACGACAACGAGGACAACTAACATCTTTGCCAGAGCGCCAGTTAATCGTTGCCTGGCTGGGTAGCGCGGTGGCGGCAGGAGCCAGAAAAATCAGGGCGTGCCAGGAAATCGGTCTATCGCTGCGGACTTTGCAACGTTGGACTGAAACAGAGGTTATCCAGGCCGATGCCCGAACGATTGTCACACGGCCAACACCGCGAAATGCACTGAGCGAAGTCGAGCGTCAGACCATTGTGACGCTGTGTAACAGCCCGGAGTACGCCCACTTGCCGCCGAGCCAGATCGTGCCGCGGCTGGCCGATCAAGGGCGTTATGTGGCGTCGGAGGCGACGTTTTATCGCGTTCTACGTGCGGCAGGCCAACAACAACATCGAGGCCGCAGCCAGCGGCCCAGAAGGCACGCAGCACCGACAACGCATGCGGCCAAAGCGCCCAATCAGGTGTGGTCGTGGGACATCACGTATCTGCCCTCGCCGATACGCGGAAAGTATTACTACCTCTATCTGATCGAGGATATTTACAGCCGCAAGGCCGTGGGCTGGGAGGTCTACGACGCGGAAAGCGGTGAAAAAGCCGCCGCGCTGCTGCAACGCAGCGTGATCGGTGAGCAGTGTTTACACGAACCGCTGGTGCTGCACTCGGACAACGGAGCGCCGATGAAATCGGTGACGCTGCTGAGCAAGATGTACGACCTGGGCATCACGCCTTCGCGGGGCCGACCGCGTGTGAGCAACGACAATCCCTACTCGGAGTCGCTGTTTAGAACGCTGAAATACTGCCCGCAATGGCCGCTGGATGGTTTTGCCAGTCTGGATGCTGCTCGGGCTTGGGTGAGGAATTTTATGCGGTGGTACAACAACGAGCACCGACATAGCCGCATCCGGTTCGTCACACCGGCTGAGCGGCATCGAGGGCTGGACCATCAGGTCTTGGCCCGGCGACATGAGTTGTACGAACGAGCCAAGGAAAACAAACCGGAGCGGTGGTCAGGCCGGACGCGTAACTGGGAACCGATCGGCACCGTGTTGTTGAACCCGGATCGAGAGCAACAGAACGAGAAAATGGCGGCATAGTTAGACGGTTGACGCGACAACTACCTTGAAAAATGCCGTCATGGTAGCTAAGCTAGCACCCCACTAACAATATCGCTATCAGCACATACCGCACCCTGTTCGAACTAATGGATTGTGATGGACACACCAAATAACTCACTGTATGAGGCAACCCATGAAAAAGCAATTAAAAATAATTCTGCTCGCGTCCCACCTGGCTCTGTTTGGCGCGGGAGTTGGGCTAGGGATCTATATACTTCCGATTTTGACAGCACAAGAAAACGCCACCATCGCCGAAATTGAAGAAGTGCAAAAGGTGGCAAAGTATAGCGGAGAGTTCAAGAAAGATCAGAAAGGCAGCGACGCCCTTCACTGGGCGAATGGACAACTTTTTGTTACGGATAACGAAATTGTATTTAAAGGTGATGTAGCACCTGGTCCAGACTACAAAATTTACCTGACAAAGAAACAAGCCACCGACAAAGAATCGTTTTTGGACATAAAGAAAGAAGCAATTCTGATTGGCGAATTGAAAAACTTCGGGAATTTCAAGAAAACCATTCCTGCAAGCGTCAACGTCAACGAGTTTACAACGGTCCAAATATGGTGCGAGCATTTCTCTAAGTTCATCGGCTCCGCAAAATATCAGTAAACAAGCTTAAACTTGGATCTTGCCTGTTCACGAATAACATGCGCCTCATGCCAATGGAAATTAAAGTCTTGCCGGGCATGAGGCCTCCCCTCCACGTCTAGATTCTTGAAGTCAAAATTGACCTCAACCGACCCTCAGACACTGACTACGATGCCTGCATACCCTGAAGCGGTTCACCAGATGGGCTTGCGACAGAGATAAGTACGCGCCAACCTCAGATGCCGCTAAGGCTCTATACGCCGCCTTATCGGAATGGGTGGAATTTTGCGCGCGAGCGTCTAATGTTATCCAAGAGCGAGGGCTCTGATTAGTCCCGTCTCCCATGAAGATTCGCAGACTAAGACCCCTATTAAATCTGTAACATTTCGCTAGTTAAACGTTCATAGTGGAGATAAATAAAATGATTTCTTTACTGTGGGGTGAAATTAACCATATCGACAATGTTAGACCCATAGACGATGAGGACCTGCCATGTCTAAATGAAATATTTGAAATATTGAAAAAGCACAACTGCATAGACAGATTTGGCGTGGCACTACTGCACAAACACTTTGATCTACAAGAAGATGAGGTGCTTCTGGAAACAACCGATGTGGATGGGCGCGAACAGTGGATCAGGCCGATTAAAGAAAGTTACTTAAAAGAAAACCGCATTGAAGCGCAAACAACCCTCGTATGTTACTCCGATGCAGGCCTGTCTCGGATGTGTGTTTGCGCGCGAGGGCCTGATGGTCATATAGGAAGACATGCCAGTACTCCAAGCATGGACTAAGTGTCAAAAATAGCTGGCGTGATAAGCGCAATGGAGGGAGCGTGGAGTGGATAAATATTGCCTCGGATGCCGTGAAAATTGGTATGGGAGCGTTGATCGCTGGAATGTTTGGCTATCTCGTCGCGCTGACCAATACTTCGGCAGAGACCAAAAAACTTCATATCACTAAAAAACAACTGCAGCTGGATAAGGTTATAGAAATACTCAATTCATTCCATAAAAATTATGCACACTATAGAGCCAATGTAAGAAATTACACAGGGCGGTTACAGGAGCTGAGTGCAACACGGTTATTGAATTGAAGCTGGAGCATCATGCCGCATAGCCATAGCTTCCTGCATCACCTCGTCCATAACCTCGATCGGACACTTGAAGTCGAAGCGCTTA
>NZ_JCBCUW010000088.1:0-9404 GCF_059862525.1 Pseudomonas sp. MF08875 | reverse complement strand
GAGTCAGCTGCCGGTAATGCGTAGTCATCTGCGCTTGAATCCTTCGGTGTGAGAGCCTGGATTCTACCGGTGGCTGGCTCTCTGCCTCTCGTTTCAAGCGTTGCGCTTATTCTATGAATTCAGGCCTTTTATTGACATGGATCATTTCAGGTTTGGTAACAGTGTGGCTCGAACGCTGTGGGTTGGGCCGTCCCGGTAGGCGCGGGCGAGCCCGCGCCTACCGAGGGTGCTTCTCAAGGGGGGCTTAGAATGTCGTGCGCAACCCCACCTCCACCCCTCGGCCTTGGGCCGGGGCGATGTCGCGCAGGATCGAGCTGGCGTAGCGCACGGTTTGGTTGGTCAGGTTTTCGCCTTTGACGAAGGCCAGCCATTGGCTGGCGCCGATGTCGAAGCGGTAGCCGGCGCTGGCGCCCAGGGTGGTGTAGCCGTCGGTGGCGCTTTCGTTGGCCGGTACGCGGTGTTGGCTGCTGGCGTGTTCGACGTCGATGCGTGCCTGCCAGCGTTCCAGTTCCCACAGCAGGCCGCTGTTCAGGCGCAGCGGGGCGATGCGGGGCAGGGCCTGGCCGTTGTCGAGGTTTTTCGCGCGGGTGTAATCGCCGGACAGCTCCAGGGCAAACTTGCCGTAGGCATTTTCTCCCAGTGTCCAGCGATCCTGGGCTTCGATGCCGCTGAAGCGCGCCCGCACGCCGGAGTAGCCGTATTCGGGGATGCCGTCGGCGTCTTCTTCGCCTTCGTCATTGAGGTTGCGCCCCGTGCCGAGCAGGCCGATGTAGTGGGAGAAGTGGCTGTAGAACAGCCCCACGCTGCCCTTGTGCACGCCGTTGTCAAAGCGCAGGGCCAGGTCGCTGGACACGGCTTTTTCCTTGTTCAGGCCGGCGTCGCCCACTTCATAGGTGCCGGTGGCGACGTGGGCGCCGTTGGCGTACAGCTCGTAGAAGGTCGGCGCGCGTTCGGTGTAGCCCAGGGTCGCGGCCAGGGACCACACCGGCGTCAGGCTGTACACCGCGCCGGACGACAGGCTGGCGGCGTTGAAGCGGCTGGCCTGGTCGGCCCGGGCGAAACGCTCGTTGCCCTGGCTGTCGGGGGCGATGCGGGTGTGCTCCAGGCGCGCGCCCAGGCTCAGTTTCAGGCGTTCGCTGGCTTGCAGTTCTTCGAGCACGAAGAGCGCGGCGCTGTTGGTGTCGGTTTGCGGTACGAAGGCTTCCTCGCCCAGGGCAGAAAATTCGCTGCGGCTGAACTGGGCGCCGACCACGCCTTCCACGGGGCCCAAGGGCTGGTGCCGTGCCTCGATACGCGCTTCGTAGCCCTTGTTCTTGAAGATCGTGCCGACTTCGCCGTCCTCGATTTCCCGGTGTTCGTAGTCGGTGTAGGCGGCGTCGAGCTTCACCAAGCTGAACGGCCCGTCGAGGTTACGCAGTTGCGAGGCGAAGGCGTAGTGATCCTGCTTCATGCCAATGCGCACGCTGTCTTCGGCCGGCGAGCCGTAGTTGGCGTCGTAGTTGCTGTAGGAAAGCCCCGCATAGCCGTCGTCCCAGGTGTAGGCACCGCCCACCGCGCCGCCGTCCTGGCGCCCGTCGCTGTTGCCCAAGCGGCCCTTTTTGCCATTACCGTCGTCGCTGGCGGGGGCGTGGCGGCTGCGGGCGAAACCGGGGATTTTCAGGTCGTTGAACTGCCGCGAGTTGGCGTCCAGGTGCAGGGCGAAGGTGCCGTTGCCAGCCTCCAGTTTGCCCGCGCTGCTACGGGTGGTGTCGGCGCCACCGTAGCGCAACTCGCCCGCGCCCTGGATACCGTCGATGGCGGCGGTGGGGATGCGGTTGTCGAAGCTGTTGACCACGCCGCCGATGGCGTTGCCGCCGTAGAGCAGGGCGGCGGGGCCGCGCACGATCTCGATGCGCTCGACGTTGACCGGGTCCAGCGGCACCGCGTGGTCATAGGACAACGACGAGGCGTCGAGGGCGCCGACACCGTTGCGCAGAATGCGGATGCGGTCGCCATCCAGGCCCCGAATGATTGGGCGGCTGGCGCCCGGGCCGAAGTAGGACGACGACACGCCAGGCTGCTTGTTCAGGGTTTCCCCCAGGCTGCCTTGCTGTTGCAGGGTCAGGGCATCGCCTTCGAGCACGCTGGCGGGGGCGGCCAATTGGCTGCCCAAGGGGTTGGCGGTGATGATTTGCGGTTGCAGTTCCAGGGCATGGGCCGGGGCGCCGAACAGCAGCGCGGCGCACAGCGGCGTCAGGCGCCAGAGCAGGGGGCGAGAGGCGGTGGGGAGCATGGAGCGTTCCTTGGCAAACGGAGGGGATTGAGACGAAAGAGTGGGTTACGTTATGTAATAAGATAACATTTCTTTTCGTGGCTCAAGGGGAACTTTTCCGTCGTGGTCGCCAGCGGCTACAGTCAAGGCAGCGCTTCCACCGGGGCGGCCCGTCGGCTAAGGTGCGCGGCTTCCTTCCCCACTTCGCTCAAAGGCCCGGCATGACCGCAACCGACACCAACCCCCTGCACGGCGTGACCCTGGAACAGATCCTCAACGCCCTGGTGCAGCACTACGAATGGACGGGGCTGGCCGAGCGCATCGATATCCGCTGCTTTAAAAGCGACCCCAGCATCAAGTCGAGCCTGACCTTCCTGCGCAAAACCCCGTGGGCGCGGGAGAAGGTCGAGCACCTCTACGTCAAGTTGATGCGCACCAAGCGCCCGCACTAAGCCATGCACGCCGTCGCCCTGGGCCGTCATCAGCGCTGGTTTGTCACGGCGGCGGCGTGGCTGGGCTGGGCGGGGTTGGCGATTCAGTTGTATTTGATTTTGAGCCTGCGCTGGGCGGCTGAGGCCAGCCTGGTGGGCGGGTTGGTGAATTTCTTCAGTTTCTTCACGGTGCTGAGCAACACCCTGGTGGCGGTGGTGCTGACCTGCCACCTCAGCGCCCGCAACGGTGCGGCACGGCGCTTTTTCCTCCAGCCGTGGGTCAGCAGCGGTGTGGCGGTGAGCATTGTGGTGGTGGCGGTGGCCTACAGCCTGTTGCTGCGCCACTTGTGGCAACCCCAGGGCTGGCAACGGGTGGCGGATCAATTGCTGCACGACGTGATGCCGCTGCTGTTTGCCTTTTACTGGTGGCGCTGGGTGCCTAAGGGCCGCTTGCGTGTGGCGCATGTGGCGCTGTGGGCGGCGTACCCGCTGCTGTACTTCGGCGCGGTGCTGCTACGCGGCGAATCCATTGGCTTGTACCCCTATCCCTTTATCGACGTGGGCAAACTGGGTTATCCACAGGTGCTGCTCAATGCCGTGGGGATTCTGCTGGGGTTTGTCGCGGTGGGGCTGGCGCTGGTGGCGCTGGATCGGTTCCTGTGGGCGCGAGCTCGCCCGCGATAGCGATCTTGAGGGCGCCATCGCTGGCAAGCCAGCTCCCACCTGAACCCCATGCCAGCCTGCTTCACTCATCCAGCGTGCTATCCAACCGCCAGTAGCCGACAGCCTTGACGTACTGCTCGTCGAGCCCGTGTTCGTCGAGCAGCACCCGGCGCAGTTGCCGCGACAGCTTGGTTTCGGTGGCGATCCAGGCGTACAGCGAGCCTGCGGGGATGGTCAGTTGGCGCACCGTCTCCAGCAAATTCTGTTCGCCGCGTATCACCCAGGTCACCTCGACCTGCGCCGGGCTTGGCAGCGCTTGGCGCTCGGCGGCGTTGGCGATCTCGATCACCGCGTGCACCCGGCGCTGGCCCGTGAGCCCTTCGAGGCGGCGGGCGATGGCGGGCAGGGCGGTTTCGTCGCCGATCAGCAGGTAGCTGTCGAAAATGTCCGGCACCACCATCGAACCCCGTGGCCCGGCGATGTACAGCGCCTGGCCGACGCGGGCCTGCTCGGCCCAGGTCGAGGCAGGGCCGTCGCCGTGGAGCACGAAATCGATATCCAGCTCGAGGCTGTCCGGGTCATAGCGGCGTGGCGTGTAGTCGCGCATGGCGGGCATCGGGCCGCCGTCTTTGGCGCCGATCACCAGGGTTTTCATGGCTTCGTGTTCGGCCGCGGTCTGGGGGAACAGCAGCTTGACGTGGTCGTCCGTGCCGACGCTGACAAACCCGGCCAACTCCGGCCCGCCGAGGGTGATGCGGCGCATGCGTGGCGTCAGGTCGGTGATGCGCAGCACCTCCAGGTGCCGGCGCACGATGGGATGGCTGACGCGGTGGATGCGCTGTTGATTCACTTCATTCATGGGGCTGCTCCTGTTGGGGCTGGACGGCGGGGCCGTCGACAATGGCTTTGGCGGTGTTGTTGAGCAGGTCGCGCACCCGCAGGATTTCTGCCGGGCTCCAGCGCCCGTGGTGCAACTGCAAGGCGTGGCGCAGGTTATGCACCGCCTCGTGGATTTCGGCCGGGCGGTCGTGGCCGCGCAGCGAGCGTTTGCTGACGTCGATGCGCATGTACACGCCGCTCAGAGCGATGGCCTGGTCCTGCAACGACAGGCGTCCGGCGTCGGTCACGCTGTAGCGCTTTTTCCCACCTTCGGCGTCGCCACTTATCAGTTCGCTTTCTTCCAGGAACGTCAGGGTCGGGTAGATCACGCCGGGGCTGGGGCTGTAGGCGCCGTCGAACATGCCTTCGATCTGGCGGATCAAGTCGTACCCGTGGCAGGGCTGCTCGGCGATCAATGCCAGCAGCAGCAATTTCAGGTCGCCGGGGGCGAATACTCGGGGCCCACGGCCGCCGCGTTCGCGGCCGGGGCGTTTTTCGAAGCCGTCACGGCCGTCGTGGCGGGGATGCTGCTCGCTCATTTTGTCGTTCTCCATGCAGGTTTAGATACAACTTAAGATATATCTTTAGGCACATGCAAGAAGAAAAAACCATCGCCACCGGCTCACGGCCCCACCGGCCAGGCAAAAAGGCTCCGAGTCGAAACCCGCCGGTGTGTATGTTTTTTGACCCGACAGAAGGCGGATTCTTGGCTATGTTTTTTATGACAGTTAAATGAATTCCAGACTATTGGCCGGGTGTAAATGCCGAGGTTGCCTGGTAAGTAGTACTTGTCTTACAGTTAACCTCAATCTGTGTGGTTAGTTGTTTTTTATAGTGTGTAGTCGGTCTCTTACAGCCAATAAGTTGATTTTAATAAAAGCCTGGTTATTTCTTTCCATTCCTCTTGTTATATGGCTACACATTTAACTGAGGTGTCTTACTTAATTTTGTTGCGAATTGGCCGATCATGCCCCGGCACTTGAGGCGGTCACGAAACTTTCGTGGCCCAAGTTCAGGCGTCTAGTTGGTTTGGCGGAAACTTGGGTTTCCGGTCTTCTGCTGAATCGAAAACACACTTTTAATGGTCCACACAGGTATTCAAACGATGCTCAAGAAAATGGCAGTCATGGTTGTTCTGGGGCTCGCGTCGTCGAGCGTTTTTGCAGCAGGCGAGGCAACCAGCATCATCAACATCTCCGCCACCATCCCGACCAAGCAGTTCCACGTGCTGCCCAACGACCCGAACTGGGGCCGTAACGAGGTGATGAACTACAACCCGGTAACCGGCCTGTTGAGCAGCCTGCGCCAGGTGTACAACGTGAAAAACACCGATGGTTCCGTGCATGCCTACATCGAGGGCGGCCCGGCTGCACTGACCAACGGCTCCTCTTCCATCGCCCTGACCACCACCTTCAACGGCAAGACCCTGACCGGCACCCCCCAGGAAGTGGTTGACGATGCCGCCTCCACACCGGGTACCCAGGCCGACATGGTGATCGTCGCGGCCAAGCCTGCCGATACCCAAGCCGGTGAGTTCACGGCCAATAATATGACCGTGGTGTTTGATAACGTGCCGCGTGTTACGCCGTAACTAAGCATGCACGGTATTTCATAACAAGAAGCCGTATCTCCGGCCGTTCGGTAGTTTTATCGCTCGGCCGGGACCTCCCTGTTGATTGTCTGCAGTCAGAGTATTTTGTTCATGTTCCCGATGACATCTATCGCGGCCGCGCTTGTCCTGTTTTTAACCTCGGTCATGACAATTTGCGTTGCGGCCGAGGGCACCACGCCACGCAGTTTATTGAACCAGGCCAAAGGCCTTCCATCGGACTTTGAAGAACATTTTTTCGATGTACCCCTGGCCGTGCGCGTAGAGCGCGACCAGCAACTCGTCGGCGAAGCCATGGTGGTGTTGTCCCGCGATGATCGGTTGACCCTGATTAACTTTACCGACCATGACAACAGCCCCGTCACTGCCGACGAACGCGACCGTTGGGCCGCGTACCTGAAACAGGGCGTGGCCCTGGGCGGCTGCGCCACGGGGTGTATTGAGCAATTGGTAGCGGTGCACTACAACCTCGAAGAATCTCTGGTGTCGCTGCTCACCGAAAACGTCGAGCGCGATGCCGACGAACCTGATTACCACAGCCAGCCCAGCGAAGGCAGCCAAGGGCTGATGCTGACCCAGCAACTGAACCTCAATGGCGGCCAGGGCCAGGACCTGGGCGGGCGCCTGGGCCTGGAGGCTAACGCCAGCCTGGGCAACTGGACCCAGTCGATGAACATGCAGTTGTCTCGCCTGGGCGGGCCGGACGACAGCACGCTGTACCACGCGGTGTACTCGCTCTACGGCCAGCGCGAACTGGATGGCCACTTCCTGCGCCTGGGCTACTTCACCCCCAACGCCGAAGGCCTGACGCGCCAGTTGCGCTCGTTCGGTGCCAGCCCCGACACCGCGTTGGGCGTGATGTACGGCAGCTCCGACACCCTGGCTATCAACAATCCCAAGCCCAGCGTGTACCCCATCTACGTCACCGCCAACCGCCAGGGTTCGGTGGAGATCTACCGCAACGGCTTGCTGGTCAATACCCAAGCCGTGGCCGCCGGGTTGCAGAGCCTGGACACCCGGCCACTGCCTGGCGGCATCTATGAAGTGGAAGTGCGCTTGATCGAGGATGGTCTGGTCACCAGCACCACCCAGGAGTTGGTGTACAAGCCCAGCAACTGGCGTAACCACGACGAGCGCTGGCGCTACAACCTGTTTGCCGGGCGCGAAACCAAACTGCTGAGCAACTGGGACGAGCAATCGAGCGGCGCTATGACCGCCGGTGCAGCCGTCAATTACTTGCTGCACCCGCGGTTGATCGTCGGCCTCTCCGGGCGCCAGGTGCGCGATCACCTGCAACTGGGCACCTCGTTGGACTGGAGCCTGGCCAACGCGGTCAATCTCTACGCCAACCTGTATCAGACCCAGGAGTACGGCACCGGCGCCGACCTGAACCTGCTGTACCACTACGGCAACGGCAGTGTCGCGTTCAACCACACCCGCAGTTGGCTCGATACCCGCAATACCTACGAGATCCTGCCCGACGGCACGCGCATCCGCCATCGCAGCGACTTTGTCGGCCAGACCAGCAATTCATCGCTGTCGCTCAACCATCGCCTGGACCGCAGCAACTCCCTCAATGCACGCCTGTCCCACAGCCAGGGCAACACCCAGGGCACTGGCCTGGACGTGGGTTGGATGCAGCGTGCCCGTTGGCTGGGCAGTGACGGTTATTGGCGCCTGTCGCTGTTTGACCGCCCGGGCAGCCTGAGCAGCGGCAGCCAGCGTAACCGTGGCTTCGACCTGACCTTCAACCTGGCCCTGGGGGGGCCCAGTGACCACCGGCACTGGGCCGCCAGCCTGGGCTCGCGCACCTCCCGCGAAGGCGAGCGCGACCACAACGCCGCGGTGAGCTACCGCCGTGACCTGCAAAACCATGTGCTGCAAAGCGTCTCCGCTACTGCCAGCGCCGACACCTACGGCGTGGGGCTGTCCGGCATGGCCAGTTTCGATACGCGGCAACTCAACGGTGACGGCTTTGTGCAGCGCTCTTCGTTCAATGGCGACCTCACCGGTGGCCTGAACCTGAGCAATACCCTGGCCGTGGGCGGCGGGGCGATGGCCTTGACCAGCCTGCCCCAGGGCCAGGGCGCGGGGATGATTGTGGACGTGGAGTCGGATGTCGACGACGTCGTTATCCGCGCCGATGACCAGGGCGGTGGGAGCACGCGCTTGCGTACGGGGCGCAATTTCATCCCTATCACCGCGTACCGCAACAGCTCATTGAGCTTCGACTTCGAAGGCAATCACGCCCCGGCGGCGACGATTCAACCGGCCCGCTCCAACTATCACCTGAACCGGGGCGCGGTGGACTACCGCAAGGTCAGCGTGATGAAAACCGTGACCATCCTTGGCCGGCTGCTGGACGCCGAAGGTCGCCCCCTGCGCGGCTACCACGTCATCAACCACGCCAGCCGCGGCGTGAGTGAGGTGGACGGGTTCTTCTCCATGGAAATGAATGCCAATTCGCCGACCTTGGAAGTGCGCTCGGGGGAAAACGTGATGTGTCAGTTCCGTCTCGATCCGGCCAACGCGAGCGCCGAGAGCGACGTGTTGATGATCGGTGACTTGCGCTGCACCCCAGACACCCTGGCCACGCCAGGCAGCAACGCCGGCGACGCCACCCACGCCGGCATTTTTTAACGCCATTGAAGAGTGAGGTTGGAACTGGATGAAAAAGCTATTGGGCCTGAAAAGCATGCTTTTGCTGGGCATTCTCGCGTGCGCCCCGGCGTTGCAGGCCGGGCCGCAAATTAACGTCGGTGTGGTCTACGACTACCTCGACGGCGATAAAGGCACGTACCTCAAACGGGTGTTCAACGGCGGCGACAGCACGGCATTCGTGCGCATCAGCATCATGGAAATCTTCTACGACGAGCAGGGCAACATCAGCGAGCAGCCCCTGAAAGACCGGGGCGACAGCAGCAAGGATGGCCTGATCGCCAGCCCCGCGCGGCTGATTGTGCCGGCCAATGGCATGCAAAGTACCCGTTTGCTGTTTTTGGGCGACCGTAGCCGCGAGCGTTACTTTCGCGTGCGTTTTGTACCGGTAATGCCCGAGAAGGAAGACGAGTTCGCCGTCTCCGAACAAGAGCGCGCCGAGTACAAGGAAAAGTTGACCGCCGGGGTCAATGTATTGGCCGGGTACGGCACGGTGTTTTTTGTGCGGCCCAACGATACGAAGTTCAACAGTGTGATCGACAACAGCGCGCAACAGTACCGCATCCGTAATAACGGCAATACCGTTGTTGTGGTCGATGAGTTCAAGGACTGTGCGATCAACAGTGAAACCGACTGCGCGCCGACCCTTAAACACCACATCATGGCGGGGCATGCCTTCGAGTTTAATAAACAACCGGGGCGCCATTATTTATTCACCCTGGTCGAGGGCGCCAAACAAACCAAGATGGATATCCGAGGTTAAGTGGCGTGTTGAATCTATTGATAAGCCTGAATTCATAGAATAAGCGCAACGCTTGAAACGAGAGGCAGAGAGCCAGCCACCGGTAGAATCCAGGCTCTCACACCGAAGGATTCAAGCGCAGATGACTACGCATTACCGGCAGCTGACTCA
>NZ_JCBCUW010000087.1:0-9483 GCF_059862525.1 Pseudomonas sp. MF08875 | reverse complement strand
CTTGAGGTCAAGACGTGCAGTTTTACTGGTATTTAAGGTTTCAACTAATGTAGACATTTGGGTCACCTGCAATGTTCTAAGTGGTATTACTTCCTTACGGTTGGTTATAAATTCCAATAGCGCTCACGCACTTTTGATTCCATGGAGTTCGACATTTTAGTCCTCGTTTTCAGTTTGTTTTTCAGTGTGTTTGAGTATGTTTTTAAATTAGGTTTAGTTTTTTCAATTCGTTGAGTTGTCGACTCAGTACGTACAATAGCCGTACTTTGTCGTTTTGTCAAGCTGTACGTTCATTGTACGTATTCATATTTTATGTGAACGAGCTGCTGAAAAATCGTCCATCACGTCATTTTCAAGGTTGCTAAAATTGATCCTTACCTACAAGGAGTAGTACCGATGGCGATTGAGAACGTTAAGCAGCTGAAGACCGTAAACGGAATTACCCAGGCGCAAGGTCTGCTGGATCAAGGCTGGATAATTCTGGCGGTGTGCGTGATGCAGGATGGCAGCAGTCAATACGCCGAGTATCACTTGGGCCTTGAGCAATTCCCGGCAGGCACCTCCAAGGTGTTTTCGCGCAAGTAGTGAGTCCTACGCGTTACGCATAACGACGTTTATGGTAAATCGGGTCAAGATCATACCGCGTGCCAGTGCGAGCCCGGCACTGGCACGCGTCCGACTGTTAATGTCGGACTCGACACACAAACATCAGCCAAGTAGTCCGTAAGATTTGCCTGCCAAGTCGGGGCTATTCAGCGCTTAGCGGCTAACGCGGAAGCGACCAGTCAAACGGCTCAAGCGATCGGCTAACTGGCTGAGTTGCTGGCCATCGTCGTTAAGATTGCTAGCATCGCCGAAGCTTTGCTTGGCTACTTGTTGCACGCTGTGTAGGTGCTGACTAACTTCTGCACTGGTCGCAGCTTGCTCGTGGGTGGCGGCGGCAATCAGCTCGTTCATTTGAGTAATACCGCTGATGTTTTGCGCTACTGTGCCTAGCAGTTCAGCAGTCGCTTGACTGTCTTGTACGCAGCTGCGCACGCTGTCTCGGCTTTCTTGCATAGCGGCCGCTGCTTGGCGGCTACCTTGTTGCAAGCCACTGATGATTTTTTGTATTTCAGCGGTAGACAACGCAGTTTTCTGCGCCAGATTGCGCACCTCGTCAGCTACGACGGCAAAACCACGACCATGCTCGCCAGCACGCGCGGCTTCAATCGCAGCATTTAGGGCTAGCAGGTTGGTTTGATCCGCAATCGAGCGGATCACTTCCAACACCTTGCCGATCTGCTCGGACTGTTCTGCCAGCGCCTGAACCTCGGTTTCAGTAACGTCGATTTGTGTGGCCAGTTTGCTGATCTCGCTGCGCACATGGTTGACCGAGCGACTACCCTCGGCAGCTTGCTGGTTGGCGGCTTGAGCTGCCGCCGCGGCGCCATCAGCATGTCCAGCCACTTCGTCAATGGCGGTGCTCATCTGCAGCATAGCTGAGCTCATGTAGATGATTTCGCCTTGCTGTTGCTCTGCCCCAGAGCTTAGGTTCTCGGTGGTTAGCAGCAGACTGTCACCCATTTTTTTCAGACTTTTTGTGTCTCTAATCACTTCGCTGACCAGATCGTCCAAGGTGCCAAGAAATTGGTTAAAACCTAGGCTAACTTTGCCCTGCGCACTGCTGCGGTAGCTGAGGTTGACTTCGTCAACTCGCTCAGTGATCTTCTCGGCAGCTTGCATCAGCGCCGCGCTTTCAACGGCTTCCGCGTGAGTCTGCATCGCCAAGTAAATCAGAATTGCGCTTTCTGCTACGACGTAGAGCGCATGCAGGAAAATGGTTGACCAACTGCCGCTCGGCAGCACAACAACGTCAACACCTTGAGCTTGTAAGGCAAAGAAACTCAAGTGATGCACTGCAATCACCAATGCGGCTACCACGATCGGAAGCCAGTCACGGTAGTACACCAAGAAAGCCAGTAGCACGAAGATGCTGAAATGCATTTCAAGCATGCCGCCAGCTTGGTTGATGTGCAGGGCCGCCATTACCATATACGCCGCGCCCATTACGCAACGCAACAGACGCTGGCCGCTGATTAGCTGGTTAAGCAGGCTCATCACAACCGCTGTACCACCTCCGACCAGGAGCGCTTGACCCCAAGCACCATGCCAGAACGCGAGTCCGAGCGAGTACACAAACATCAGCCACAGCACACCCAGCATGATTCGGTCTGCTTTTTGGTAGTGCTGTTGAAGGGGGGAGAGGTTAGCGGACATGGCGATAGGCTCTAGGTGGTGCTGCAGTCGTGGTGAGTGTTACATAGGGCTAGCTTGATTTAGGCGCTCGACAACTTCTGTATCGGCAAGGTGAGTCTAAGGATGAGCATGCTTTTGCGCGTGATGCCGTAACGCGTTGCCGGTTTGTGATCGTCAATTGTTCGGCCAGTCGCAGAAGCAGCCTACGGCCATTGTGTTATTTGCGTTTACGGGTCTGCCAGCACTCAGGGCGTCGAGAATGGGCTCGATAATGCTGTTACTAGAGGTGCAGGTTGCGCCTTCGCTGTAGGGGCCGAAGTATGCTAATTGGCCTGTCCGGTCCCAGATTGCTACTGCCGGGCTGGCTGGTATTCTGTAGATGCCGCTCAAGGCGGGTAAAGTTTTCAAAGCGTTCAGGGCTTCAGGTAATTGGTCGTGACTACCTGGCGTTTGCACCGCGTAGAAACTAACACCCTGTGGGCCGAAGCGCTTAATAAGCTCGGTAAGGTGCTGCTGGTTGCCGACATTGCATGGGCAGGACGGGTCCCAGAAATGTATCAGGCGGATCGGGCCTGGACCCGCAAGCTCATCAGGCAGGTGCAGCAGCTCGCCGTAGAACAACGCGGTCTGCTCACTGAAGCTGCGCAGGTAACGTGCTTCGTACCACCAGTAGGCGACTAGAATGGAGAGGCCCCAGAGCGCAATTAGCAGGCTGGCCATAAGGGTTTTACGATTCGAGCGGGTCATGGGCAGTCTTTAATTTTAAGACGCAACTTGCCATAGCTAGGGTTTACCAAAGATCAGATGGCCAAGTGTTTAAGGTCGCAATGACGTTTCAACCGGAAAACAAGAAGGCCTTGGGGCAGAGCAACGCGATTCGCCGTGGGCAGGACTAAATACGCCTGATCAATGGCTGTCATTCTGAGGCGACAATGCCGTCTTTCACGGCCTGCTTGAGGTGGTGGATTATCTGATCTTGATAGGCTCTGTATTGACCTTCTAAGCGATCGATCTCGTACATCTGATCTATCCAGACCTCATCAGAGGCATCCTCTACGAGCTTTTCTTGATTCCGCCAGATATTACCAGCTGCTCTGTAGCTTCTAGCAACGTCAATAAATGTTGATCAAAAGCCAGAGTTTTCGCAGTATTGTTGGTAACCAAAATCCTAAATCCATGTGTAAATATCTAGGCATCTTATAACATATTTTTTATATCGGTATTGATATTTTACGATCGTCTGGAAGACCCAAGACTAGCTCTCGATAGACAGCCAGATTCGATCCATTACGAAATGTCATAAAACTCAAAAAACCGAGTGAATTGTCGCATAATTTCTAAGTTATGCGACAGTTTCACATACGCTGGATTTGTTGGCTCTGACCTGTCGCATAAATCTGTCGCACGTTGTAAGTTACCTGCGACAATAAATGCGACAGGTGCTCCATGGAAAACAAAGGTCAGCAGATTGGTTACGCTCGGGTTTCGACACAAGGGCAAGACCTGGAGCAGCAACGGATTGCACTTGGGCAAAACGGTTGTCAGCGAATTTTCGAAGAGAAGGTCAGCGGTGCCAAGCGAGACCGTCCAGAGCTGAGTCGGCTGCTCGATCATTTGCGACCAGGTGATGTGCTGACCGTGACACGGTTGGATCGCTTGGCCAGGTCAACGACAGACCTGCTTCATATTGCCGAACGCCTAAAAGAGATCAATGCAGGTCTGCGTTCGCTTGCTGAGCCCTGGGCTGACACTACTTCACCAGCCGGGCGAATGGTGTTGACGATCTTCGCGGGGATTGCTGACTTTGAACGGTCGCTGATTGGGGAACGCACCAGTGCTGGCCGAGCTGCGGCCAAAGCCAAAGGTGTTCGATTTGGGCCTAAGCCTGTTTTGACTCATGAGCAGATAACCCATGCACGTAGGTTGATTGATAAGGGTCAATCAGTCTCCGAGGTTGCACGTCTTTTGGGGGTGCATCGAGCCACGCTATACCGTGCGTTGCCTCAATAGATAATTAGCGCAATGTCCCAGCAAAGCCCACCCAGTGGACTTTTTGCGACTGCTGGACGCCAGTGGGTGCGGAGCTGGTCTACTCAGTAGTGCAATCGACTTCTGAAAATGACAGGATGCCTGGGAAGAAGGTACTGAACGACGCTGGTAGGGCTTAAGTGCACTTTCTGTTCCGTTGCTCCCCAAATCCCAATGCCAATGAACATCACTAATCCTTACCGTCTGCGTTTGGAGTGCCTCCGTAACGTGTCGCCAGGCTGCGCGGACTTGGCCGGACGCATTGTCGTGGCGTTACGTACTGAAGTCATGACCCTATCCACCGCGACTCTAATTGAGGATTTATTCGATCACCTGGACGCAATTGCCGCGCAGCACAGCGGCAGTGTCACGCGTCTGGGTATATGGATGATGGGCTTGATCCACGCCAAAGCGTTGCTAAGCACGGAGGTGGAGACGTTCCTCTCTGACGCCGCCACTTTGGGCGGTCCATCCAGTGTGGGGCCGGCATGAGGGAAGGCATTCACGAAGAGGCACTGCGCGTCATGCTCGAGGCCGGCGCCGTGCGCGAGGTGCTGGTCAGCCGGCAGGATGAAAAATGGGGGCTGGCCATTCGCCTGGGCGGTGCTGGCAGTCGCTGGCTGCAGGTGCGTTCGCGACGCGAAGCGCTGCGCACCTGGGCCAGTTTGACCGCGGTGGGTCGGTTTGCCGAAAGCATCGGTGTGAAGGGTTTTGCCGTCGAGCTGTGAGAGCTGCTCAAAGTCTCTTACAAGGGACTCCCATGGGGCCCTAGCTTCAGCATATACCTCCAACCCAACGATAGGCACGGATTGAATCGCCAGCGTCCTTCGCTGGGGTTTTTTCCGGGTAAACCCCTTCATTGCGTACATTACCCATGCCTCTACTAAAACTTGAGGGGCCACTGACACTTGTGGGGCTACAGGATGAACAGCATGGATTCGGTACCGCGATTTATTGAGCCGGGCGACGACCAGGACGAGCGTCTGGCGCTGCCGCTCTACGTCAGCCGTCAAGTGGATGACGAGACCCATCGAGCTCAGGAGGCGCGCAAGCGGCTGTTGGCGGCGGCTGTGCTGCAGCAGCAGACGACAGACGCCTTAAACAACGACTGAGCGAGCGAAAAACAACGGCAGAAGAACGGTAAAAAAAGACACGAGAACGGAAAAAGAATGGCAGGCGCAACGGGTTAAGTCGGCTGAACAGGCGGGCAAGATAGGTGAAGTAGGCCTACCGGCCCACTTCACTGCTTGCCCATTCGCCTGCGGCTCAAGGAAAAGTTTTGCGGACGCGAACTTTTAGTCGTCCAGGGCGCTGAGCAAATTTGCCCAAGTCGGGACTTCCCCTGGCTTCGCTTTATGAGTCGAAGCAGGTTTAGGGTCAGGCTTATGCTCGAGCAGTCGAAGTGATTGGCGCAGCTCTTGTATCTCTGCACGTAGCAATCGAACCTCTTCAACCAGTGGGTATAGGGCTGGGTGTAGGGCGTCCATTTCAGGTGTAGGGGGCGTGTAGGGCGAGGGTGTCGGGTCAAGTGTAGGGCGGTGTAGGGGATAGCCCTGCGGTTCGCCATAGACGCGGATCATTTCAGACAGGTCAATCACCTTTTGCCCTTTACCGTCCAGGCCAGCAGTTACGCGGCCTTTAGCCACGGCTTCATGCAAGGTTGAACGGTGTAAACCGTAGAGCTTTGCCATGCGGCCGATGGTTAATTTTGCCATGTAGGGCAGTGTCTGGTTCTGTCTGTAGGGTTCCAGACAGTTTTGCGCTGTAAATATGTGTTCAATGTCGAATGGTCACACATCAGGTCAGCCCTAAAGCCAGTTGAGTTAGTCGCGCACGTGCAGATTCCCAAGTTTCACCAGGCCGGGCCTGTTTTGCTATATCGCCATCTGACAGCTTGCCGCGTTTGGTGTTGGTTTTCCCATTAGTGTTGACCATGGATTTAGGCCCAAAACAGAATGCTAAGTGCGTGACCTTTCGACCTGTTTTCCGCTGTGTCCAGACCACCCGAAGAGGGCTGTGTTCTGTGATTTGCGCAACCGCTGGTTCTAATACCCATTTTTTAAAATCCTTGATCGATGGATACCGGCCTTCGAGTTGAAACCACTCACGGAGTTGGTCAATGGATATCTCCCTCTGACCAATGCTGTCCCACTGCATGAGCAATTCGTAAAGCCGGATAGCGTGAGTGCTATCCATTTGTGCTACATCGGCTAAAGCGTATTTTGTGAACTGTTTTGTGAGCTCTGTCAGATACGGCACCATGTCTTTGGTGAAGCGTAGCTCTACGCGACCCTCCCCCTCTCGATAGACAATTGTTTGCACCCAACCGGTAATCATGACGCTTGGTCGTTTACCATTCCCATTGGGCTCCTGGGTTAGCCGGACCTCTCGCCGTTTCAGGCGTAGAGCAGCTTCTTTAAGCTGGCTATATGAGGATTCAATGGGGACTCCGGCCATTGTAGAAATCTCCTCAGCAGTCACCGAGTACATCACTTCATCGGTGAACGGCTCGTTCCTTTTTACCTGACTGATACAGGCGAGAACGATCCGCTGCTCCTGGACACTAAGGCGATATGCTGCCTCTACAAGAGCGTTACTTTTGTAAACCATTGCTGATGAGCTCATATATGCTCCACTTCATTTTTTGGGAGTTTATATCTTTCTCCTACAATACAACAAATCCCTCCCTTTATGGCAACAAATCCCTCCCTTTATGGCAACAAATCCCTCCCTTTATGGCAACAAATCCCTCCCTTTATGAGCTCTACACCCCTTGTAGAACAAGGCGTGTAGGTGATCTAAAAGGTTTAAAAGGGAAAAGTAAAAAAGCGGCGGCTCTGCCGGGGCACCCCTACGGGGTTCCCCCACTTCGTGGCTCCCCCTCCCCAAATAATGCCCAGCCATAGGCTGGAGACTTTATTTAAGCGCTCCTTGGAGCGCAGTGGTGCCCTTTTGCGACTAGGAACACCCAAGTGTCTCTAGTGGGCTCACAGGCGATAAAAGCGAGTAATCAGTGACAGTGGTGAACCAGAGCTCAGCGCCATTAAGGGAATGGTGATGGTGCTCTTAATCTGGCGTGTGAAAGCATTAGCTTTGGATCTGATCCCAGGGAGTGGGGGTCCCCCTTTGGGGGTCGAACTGGTGAGCGCGTAGCGCGAATGCTTTTGGCGTTTTGCCCTTTTGTACCTTTTCACCTTTGTACTCTTCCTATGGGACTCCTATTGCTGAAGCCATAGCCGCAGCAATAGAAGGACCAATAGATCAGACAATAGATAATCCAAGACAAAAGCAGAACCACAGCGCGCCATCCCTTCGGTCTGTCGTGGCCGCCCTGCGGGACGCCCAAACCTTCCGGGGGAGCGCCCCGTCAGGCTTTCAGGGTTCCGACTCGCTGCGCGAGCCTCCACCCTCTTTCCTCCCCTGCGCCCTGGACGGGCTTGTCTCGAAAATTCACCAGCGTGCGCGCCCGGCAAAGCCGGACCAACCTGCATTCTGCCATTGCGCGACGTCTCGTTGCGGTCCGTTGTCCCTTTCTCGACTGCTCCATCGCGAATCCAGGTTGGTCCGGTTTCACCTGACGCGCACGCAAGCGGTGCGGCCGGATGCTTCGCACCCTGGTTTCGCCCTGAACGGGCTGCACCAGGGCAGAACGGAAAAATTTGGCCTGGGGGCCATTTTTCCTCACCCCCCTCGTGGGCTCGGGTGGCGTCTGTCCGGCTGTTTCCGCCGTCTTCGCCGTCGGTTTATCAGAGCGGCTAAGGCCGCTCTGGAAGCAGCTTTTAGCTGCCCAAAGTCTGCTGCGCTACCATGCGATTTTCGCCTGGGAGCAAACCTCATGCAGCGTTTAGCCAAACCTTCGGACTACGTCCGGCAAGAAGTTTTCGGTCAATCGACCTACGTGCTTCCCTGGGAGCCGCGGCTGTGCCCGGGAAATCCTGCGGACGATCCGGAGCTGGGAGCTCAGCTCTACAACGAATTTGCCTGCGCCGCTGCCCAGAGCGTTACACAGCGATCACCAGCTGAACAGATAGCAGACATTATCGAGTGGACCATTGCCACGCCTGGAGAAGCCGCGCGCAGCTTGGCTGCTGACCTCGCGGCGACCTACCAGGGAAAGCATCAGTTTCGAATGGAGGATCTGCAGCATTGGGAGGAGGAAACCAAGCCGCATCGAGCGCAGCTGATTTTTCACAATGAAGAAATTCTTAAAATTTCAGCAAGAACCATTATGGCTTTGAGGAAACGTGCAAATTAAAAATGTATTCGCCGCCAATAAAACTATTGGCGGCGATAAAAAAATAAATCAGGCGTCAATTGCTCCGGCAGATACAGCCGCGATCATCATCTTGATGGCGATGAACATCGGAATTGTACCGTCAGCATTGACTTCACCCAAATCACCAAAACCAAGGCTTTGGTAAAATTTAACTGCATTGGGTGCTGCATCTAAAAACATTCCTTTGATTGGAATGCTTTCATGAACAGTAACAGCCTGATCGAAAGCCATCATCAGAAGCTCACAGCCAACACCTTGTTTTTGACGTGAAACGTCAACAGCAAGCATGCTTAGCTTGACCGCTGGAACCTGATTGGGTTGATTCCCCGATTCCAAATAGGTCTGGATTCTGGCTTTATCCAAAATAAGAAAAGTAAGAGTGCAAAACGCGAACACCTCTCCCTTGTCGTTAATTGCTCCGATTCCAGTAACATTTTCGCTTTTCAGAGCACGCTTAAGGTTGGTTTTGAAATAGTCGTCAAGGACCACTTCGCCACAACTGAAAGTTTTCGGAAAAGTATAGGATGCGTAATGGTCACGCAAATTGTTATCAACTTCGTAGTTTTCTGTCTCTTGCACGTTCATTTTTATTCCTCATAAGTTTTACTAAGGTTGGGGTTGGTGTCGCATTTTCATCGCTCTCACGAAGAATTTCGTGTAACCGGGAGAAAGCTTTTTCAGAAAGCTCCAATCGGTTGTAATTTTCCATTACGGCTTCTGCTTTTTCAAAAGCGGAAGACATGATGAAAGAAGTCATGTCTAGACCTGAAATAGTTGCTGCTTTTCTAATGAAGTCTTTTGCGAATTCAGTGGTCTTGAGGTCAAGACGTGCAGTTTTACTGGTATTTAAGGTTTCAACTAATGTAGACATTTGGGTCACCTGCAATGTTCTAAGTGGTATTACTTCCTTACGGTTGGTTATAAATTCCAATAGCGCTCAC
>NZ_JCBCUW010000086.1:0-9836 GCF_059862525.1 Pseudomonas sp. MF08875 | reverse complement strand
GACCGTCGAAGCCGTCAATCGGACAGTAGCGAGGATCAATCTACGCCCGCGCAAGCGCTTGGGCTGGAAGACGCCGTACGAAGTGCATACAGGGGTGAGCGTTGCACTTATGTGTTGAATTCAGGGGTTCAAACGAGAGAAAAGGATTGTCGGCAGGCATCGTTTCGAACAACAGTTCTGGCTTTTTTAGCAAATAACCTTTGAGTCTTGCTTTCTTCCGAGGACCTTCGACCTGACAGATCCAGATGTTCAAGCCATCGTCCCGTTTCCTGTGGACTTTCAGTTTCTCGAACTGTTTCTGCACCCAACGCCATTCTTCAATCTCTTGATCGGTCCCCTGAGATACACCAGGAAACTCCTGCGCGTAGCGTTGGAACAGACCAGGCGTGACCAGAAATACGCTGCCACTCACCGTGTGTATTTTGGCCTTGCTGTCGTTGATGATCAGCTTGTGACTCAGGATGCCTTCCTTGACCCAATTCAGAAAAAGCTGGCCTGGGTTGTCCGAAGGGGAGCTTGAGGCTTCAAGAGCATTTTCTGGCGGCGGATCACGCACCTCGGATTCTCCCATTTCGAACATATCCAGCAATGTGCCGAGATAGTCGGCATCCTCCATCGCCATGGGGTCTAGCTGCGATTGGTTTTGACGTGATTCTGTACTGACTGTTTTGGGAGCTGGTGGTGATACAGTAGCGTCAGTCGGGTGGTCATCGACTGCAATGCTCACCGTTCCGCTGAAAGCTTTTGGGCGGTCTTCGTTCCCCCAGATCAACGCCGGTTGAAGGCGCAAAAACGTAAAGGTCTGCTGCCAGTCCCTCTGCGCGACAATAGCGGTCCAGATGGCTTTGCCTTCTGGAGTCGACTCGACCAGCCCATGCGACTGCAGTTCGTCGAACACGGCAATGTTGGACGAGGGAATGCCCTCAATCGCTTGCGACAGCAGATAGGCTCGCAGCTTGTCCGTGACCGTCTTGCTGACGAGCCAGAGTGCGTCCTGGGTCAGCCATCCCGCGGCACCTGGCTGGTTGAGTTTCAGCTCGTGTTGAACCAGATGACGCAGTCCGCTGATCAAGTGATGTTGCAGCGAATGAATTGGCGCTTGTAGCGCCTTGCTTGGCTTGCCACCGATGTTCTATGCGGTGGAGACGCGGTCGGCCTGAATGACCAACTCGCCCAGCACACCGGCACGTTCGTATTGACCCGCCAGGACATACAGCAGGCTGGCCCACAGCGCCGGAAATCCGCAGAGCCAGTCCAGGATCGGGCGATCGAGAATCTGGGTGTAGAGCAAGCCTGCGGCGGCGCCGTGCAGGTGGTAGTCGCGGCCTTTGAGGTAGCGAAAACGGTAGGGCTGATCCAGGGCACCCTGCCAAGGATGCCAAATACGGCCATCCTGGCGTTCAACCAGCAGGTCCACGGCGATTTTGCCGATGTCATGGAGCAGGGCGGCATAGGCGATGCCGGCGGACCAGGCGTCAGTTTGGGCGGCCTGGTCTTCGGGCGCAGCGCCGGTGGGCAGCAGATAGGATTGGCGCAGTTTCAAACTGCAGGCGACCAGTTCCAGTCCATGGTCGAGCATACCGCCGAGATACGCATGGTGGTGCGTCTCGCTGGCCGGGAGTTGCTGGACCTGTTCGGCGTAGCGATGGATCGGATTTAAATAGAGTTGGATGAACTGCGCGTGGGAGAGGGCGGTGTATTGCCAGATGCGATCGAGTAACTGACGGCGGTGCTCCACTGCTAAGAGGGTATGGGCTGACTCGATGGACAGGTAACCTTCGGCGACGCTCACGGTCGGTGGCGGAGGGGGCTTCTGCATTTTGCGGCGAAACAGGCTGAGCATCATGACCTCCGGGAAGTGGCTGGTCAGTGGCCTTTTAGCCTTTTCGGATAGCGCTCTTACCCTTGAGTGCCCATTCCTTTCCAACCTTTACCGTCCTTTTGGCTCGTGTCCCTTTGCGCGGCAATCGGAATATGGATACTGCTAGGCATCGTTTTGTTGGAGGGGGGGCGGAAAAGGGAAGAATCGGTACGCTTCGGTGTGAATTTTCTAGGGTCTAACCATGAACCTCGCTGACGTCACGCCCGTGCTGCTGCTCGCGGTGCGCATCCGCGACCGACGAAGCCGTCAGGGCCTCGGCGCAGAGCGTGGTCAAGAAGTTACCGCGCAGTAACCGCGATCTGATCTACAAGGTGATCGACAGCCGAAGTCCGCTCGAGCTGGCGAGCTGATTGATTTTCTGGCGCAGCAATAAAGCTGTCCTTGTCAGTAACCAAATAAACTTATGCCAAGCGGGGCAAGTCTGGCTTTTTTCTTCCTGAAACGTTCGAAATGCGAGCCGTGGGGGAGCCTATGCTTTCAATGGCATAGGTGAATAAAGATATTCATTTCTGGCGGTCACTTCTTCGCGATTTTCCGAGCATGCGCCGCTTTTGTTTTTCCAGGAAAAACATCACCTCAAGCTTCAGACCATCGGGGTCGAGGAAATACACCGCATAGTAGCCCTCGCCATAGTCCGGATAATCAGCGGGTGCGTCGACAATCGTAATCCCCTGATCCAGCAGGAACGCGTAGAGCGCGTCGACGTCCTCACGCGCGCCCAGCTCGAACGCATAGTGGTGATAGCCCACATCGCCGGTCCGGTGCTTATGTTTGCGACCCTGGGCATCGGCTTCGGTGATCCAGAACATGGTTTCGCCGTTGGTCCAGCCAATAACCCGGTCGAACTCCCACTCGATGGTGAATCCCAGGAAACCGAGTACCTGATCGTAGAACGCCCTGGAGCGTTCCAGATCACTGACACGAATGGCCAAGTGATCGATCCCGATGACGTTCACCATGTCAGGTCTCCTTGATTTCGGTTTCCAGGGACAAAGGGCTGCGTTGAAACTCAGAACGGTGCGTCGATATCGACCACGACAATCAGCTTGTGGTTGACGAACTCCTTGAGCCCCAGCCCGATCAGCTCGCGGCCATACCCCGAGCGGCGCACGCCACCGAAAGGCAGATCGGCTTCGACCTTGGTGGGATGGTTGACGAACACCATACCCGTGGAGATTTTCTTCGCGACTTCTGCGCCATGCGCCGTATCCGAGGTGAACACCGAACCGCCGAGGCCGAAGGGCGAGTCGTTGGCAATGCGCACCGCATCGTCTTCATCCTTGGCGCGGAACACCAGGGAAACCGGGCCAAAAAACTCCCAGTAGCGAGCGGGGTTGTCCTCCGCGACATCGGTCAGGATCGTCGGCTGCACGAATGCCCCTTCGACCGGCACGGGCGGCCCGACCTCTTCGGCCTTGGCGCCCAGCTTCACGGCGTCGAGGATCTTTTGCTTGACCTCATTGGCGGCGCTTTGCGAGGAGAGCGGCGCCAGGGTCGTCTTCGCATCGAAGGGATCGCCGGCCACCAGTTCTGCGACGCCCTTGCGATAGAGCGCGAGGAAGTCGTCATAGACCGCATCGACCACAATCATGCGCTTGGAGGACACGCAGACCTGCCCGGCATTCCAATGCCGGCCGAACACCGCCCATTGGCTTGTTTTCGCCAGGTCCGCGTCGGCCAGCACGACGAAGGCGTCGGCGCCGCCGAGTTCCAGGGTGGATTTTTTCAGCGCTTTGCCAGCTTGCGACGCAACGACCGCCCATGCACCTTCTGAGCCGGTCAAGGCGACGCCCTGAACTCGGGTATCGTTGATGATCAACTCAATTTGTGAGCGCGTGGCGTACAGATTACGGAAGGCGCCGTCAGGCAGACCGGCATCCTTCATCAATTTTTGAAAGCCCGCCGCGCTTTGCGGCACATTCGCCGCGTGTTTGAGCAGCACGGTATTACCGGCAGAAAGCTGCGGCGCCAGAATGCGGGCGATCTGGTAATAAGGGAAATTCCACGGCTCGATGGCCAGCAGCACGCCGAGCGGTTCGCACACGACCACCGCCTCGCCCTCGGCAGGATCGAGCACCGGGAGTTTCTCCGGCTTGAGCAAGGTTTCGGCATTGCGCACGTAGTATTCGAAGATTTTTGCCGACAACTCGACCTCGGCTTTCGCCTCGGCAAACAGCTTGCCCATCTCCAGCGTCAGCACCTTGGCAAAGGCGTCGCTGTCCTTGCGCAGAAGATCGGCCGCATTTTGCAGGATGCGTGCACGCTCGGCGAAAGGCGTGTCCTTCCAGACCCGAAAAGCCTCGTGGGCCTTGCCGATGGCCTCGGTCACCTCTGCATCGGTGGCATCGGGAAAGGTTTGCAGTGTCTCGCCCGTATAGGGATTGATCGTTGCGTACGCCATGTAAACGCTACTCCATAACCGTTTCGACTAATGGGCCAACCCGCCGCTGGGTGCATGTGCCGGGACTGACGAAGGCACACCGATAACAGGTTTCAAGCATGAAACGAAAGGTCGCACGTGCCTGTAAGCGCGACATGCCTGGGATATCACTTGACTTCGAGGGCCGCAGCGACGGTCACTAAAAGAGGCCACGATGCTCTGCCGATCAGCCTCGCCAGTTGATCTTTGTCATAGAAAGGCACAAAACAGGCGTCCTTGCGCGGGTTGCCTGACTAATAGGCATCCCCCTTTTCCGCGACTTGTGCCATAAGAACGGTAGCGTCGGCGACCCGATGGCGCAGCAATGGCATCCATTGACTCCCCGATCCTGGGGCCGGGTGGCGGGCATTGCGCCAGACCTCGGACCGCTTGAAGGGTGGTGCTGTACTGTTCTGGCACTGGTTGGACCTGCTGTAACGCAAGCTCACTCACGAATACAAGGAGAAAGTATGAAAGCTGCAGTTGTTGCCCAAGGGCATCGCGTGAATGTGACCGAAAAAACATTACGGCCTCTGAAGCATGGTGAGGCGCTCCTCAAAATGCAGTGCTGCGGCGTCTGCCACACGGACCTGCACGTCAAGAACGGCGATTTCGGTGACAAAACCGGGGTGATCCTGGGTCATGAAGGCATCGGTATCGTTCAGGAAGTAGGCCCCGGCGTCACCTCGCTGAAACCCGGCGATCGGGCCAGCGTCGCGTGGTTCTTCCAAGGGTGCGGGCATTGTGAATACTGCAACAGCGGCAACGAGACACTCTGCCGCGAGGTAAAAAACTCCGGGTATACCGTGGATGGCGCCATGGCCGAAGAGTGCATTGTCGTCGCCGATTACTCCGTGAAAGTGCCTGATGGGCTTGATTCTGCTGCAGCGAGCAGCGTGACCTGTGCCGGAGTGACGACTTACAAAGCCGTGAAGATTTCCAATATTCGCCCCGGGCAATGGATCGCGATCTACGGGCTAGGCGGCTTGGGGAATCTGGCGTTGCAGTATGCAAAAAATGTGTTCAACGCCAGAGTGATTGCCGTGGACATCAACGACGATCAACTGCAATTCGCCAGGGAAATGGGCGCCGATCTGGTCATCAACTCACGTAACGAGGATGCCGCAAAAGTTATCCAGGAGACGGTCGGCGGCGCCCACGCCGCTGTCGTGACGGCCGTGGCCAAGGTCGCGTTCAACTCTGCGGTGGATGCCCTGCGTGCTGGTGGACGCCTGGTCGCAGTCGGGCTTCCGCCTGAAACCATGAGCCTCGATATTCCGCGGTTGGTGCTTGACGGGATCGAGGTGGTGGGTTCACTGGTCGGCACGCGACAAGACCTCGTTGAAGCCTTCGAGTTTGCCGCGCAAGGCAAGGTGGTGCCTAAAGTGACATTGCGCCCTATCGAGGATATCAATGAGATTTTCGACGAAATGCAGCAGGGTAAAATCAAAGGTCGTATGGTGATTGATTTAAGTAATTAAGGGGCCATTGGCAGTCGCTAAACCGGCTGCCAATTCCAATTCCATTGGATCACGTATCTTTGATTGCTACATGATTTTCAACTTTCACACAATTTCGCCCGCTGCGCTTGGCAAGGATAAGGTGCCTGATCTGCACATATTCAAAGCACGCGCTGGCATATGCCGCATCTTGTGGGAGCCACCGGGCAACTCCAAGAAATGGTCACCGCCCCGACGGGCAAAGGTTGTTGCGGGGATTCCGGCGCACACAATTGTCGGTACACTGAAGGGCAAATTTTTGGGTCTTGCCATGAACCTCACTGACGCCACGCTGGTGCTGCTGCTCGCGGCACGTATCCATGGGACTGACGAAGCCGTCCGGGCCTCGGCGAAGAGCGTGGTCAAGAAGTTGCCGCGCAGTAAGCGTGATCTGATCTACAAGGTGATCGATAGCCGAAGTCCGCTCGAGCTGGTGGATTTTCTGGCGCAGAACCTGGATGCGGAATGACAGGCTGCGGGTGTGTGCCCATCCCTGACTCTTTGCATCAGAGCCCCGCGGCATGGGGGTTTCTGGGCGCAGAAAAAAGGGCCCAACTCGCGTTGGGCCCTGTGATGCGATTGCAGCGGTGAGGTAACGATCAAACTCCATCGTTCATGCATCGTGAGTCATCCATTACCATCTGCTTCAGTTGCTGCTCCAGGTTGAGTACATACTCCGAGGCGCTTCGGGCGTGACCACTGGCGCGAAAGATCGCGCGTTTGTCAGCCTTGAGCAGGCCGAGCCAGGAGTCGATGTAGCCCTCGTGACGCAGATCCCCCTGTATACCGGCGTAAGCACATAAAAAAGCAGCGCCCATCTCGGCGATCAACTCCTCAAACGCGTAGCCTGGCGAGCCGAACGGACAGGCTGACGTCATGCCTTCGCGCTGCAACCGAGCGTGATGCCCGGTCCAGTGCGTCAGCTCATGAAGTGCCGTGGCGTAGTACCCGCCCTCATCTTGAAATTGTGCTTTTGTCGGCAGTTGGATGAGATCCCTGATCGGGTGGTAAAAGGCTTCGCCGGCAGGCCGATGAACGATGCGTGCACCTGAACTCAACAGCAGATTTTCCGCGACGCTGTTGGGCTGGAAGGGATCACTCTGTTCCGTCTCAAGCATAGTTTCATTGAGCATTTCGAGCCCCTCCGTTTGCTCGATGTTGAACAGAAAATGTGTCCTGAGAATGCCGAAGTGAGCGACCTTGGGCTGACCGTTTTCATCGAGTACGGGTTGGCCTGACTCGGTCTGTTCCTCGCGCTCCATCGGCTTGTAGAGCACCGCCAGAGTGCTGTGCTCACCCTTACGAATGTGCCCACCGGTCTTTTTGGCTTGGTTGAAGGTCAGCCAACGATCTTGAGTGAAGCCCTGCAACCTGGCTTCGGCCCAGAGCAGCGGTAAATTGATCCCCGAATACGGACGTCGCGTGATGGCGTTGATGGGGTAGGGTTGATGACCGATGTCAACTGAGCCACTTGAGGACCAGGGTTTGATCCAGGGAACAACGCCTTGGTCTAACGCGGTAACGATCTTGTCTGTCACGTCTTGGTAGATATCGCGCATGGCAATTTCCTCGAGAGAAAAACGGAGGAACGCCTTGCCCGTCGGGGGAGGGTTCCCCGGTTGGGTGATGGGTTGGATTGATGCAGGTCTTGCATGCCGTCCGAATGTGGAGGTGGGCGCCGCCCATTGCGCTTAGCGCTGGTGTTCTCCTGCAAGCGCTATCAGCAAGGCGGCAGGCTGACCCGGTTCTTGGAGTAGGCTCAGACTCAATTGCAGCAACGGGTCGTGGTCTAAGTGATCGGTTGGTTCAATGTGGATTACCTCGAACAGCACGTAAGGCTTGTGCGGAAAGACCAGGTGGGCTTCGAAGGCCGCGCGCAATACGTGGCTCAGCCGATCGACCTGCAACTTCTCAGCGTGATCGGATTGCTCGAGCAGTACTGCGCGTTGCCACGCACCAGGGGTGAACACGACGGGCAACCGAAGGGAGGTCAGTGTTTCCGGTGTAGGTGAGTCGGGCATGGTATGTCTCCGTTGAAAACGCGAAGAAACCTGTCCTGTGCGGGGAAAGATTTCCCCGCAGTGGGTTGAAGAAAATCAAGAGGGCTTACCTCACGAGCAGAGCTCGAAAGGCGCTCATAAGAGCAGTAGGCGTTCATCACCGTAGCAACGGTCACCGTGCGAGCCACCGAACGCTAATCGCACTTGGGGGGAACCATCATCGAAGTGACGTAGCCTTGAAGGTTCTGGCTACCTGGGAAAATGCTGTCGATAACAGCGATCCGTACCTCGGGTTTAGCCGAGCTGTTCGCGAATAGCAACGAGATAAACCAACGCGTTAGACGAACTGAGTCTACTGAAAGCCAGCCTTGTTTTTTCGACCGGATTGACTGACAAACGGTTAGGCTTGGAGCGCTACCGGCAAGCTTCTAAAGGGCGTGATACTAGGGTGATGATGTTCAATGAAGTTGTATGAAAATGTGGTTATCGGAAATTTTCTCTACGGGCTGGGGTTCGCTCTTGGTTCACAGCTGAGATCCGGTCAGTTACCAAGTATGGTGAACTTGCTTCAACAAACGCCAGACGATAAACGATTGGGGGATTTGCTGATGGCATTCCCTGGCACAGTACGTTTGATCGAGTTTAAGACTGAGGCTAACAAGTCAAAAAAAGAGGCTGGTCGTCACCAGTTTCTATCTCGAATTTTTTCCGAAAAATTGGACGAATTGCCTGACCTGCCAGGTACTTCGCGGCGGGTGCATTGGTACATCGAAACGGCGCCGCTTCCCAGCGCTGCACTGTCGGCACGCATTGAGCCCTATCTCGATGCGTTTGGCGAAGGCGCCAGGCAACGGCCTAAGTCAAGTGAGAGGTTCCAAAATTTTATCGAGGAGCTGGCTGCTGGCATTCTGCAACGCAGATCGGCTGAGATCACAAGGGCTGAGCGCGACTACATCGATCTGGTGCGGCTTGCTCAAGGGCCAGAGGAGACCGGAACAGGCGGATTGGTGCTGGTGGCCGGCAGCGGTGGAGGTCTGCATTTCGCCGCCTTACAGGATTTGATGGATTTGAACCTGTCCCACAAACAATGGATCGAGTACAGCCAGGAGCGATATCTTTCCCTTCAGAGAGAGATGAAGCAACCAGATCACGAGATGCCCGATCTAAAAGGTCCAACTTTAGGAAGATATTGATGGCCGGAACAAGTCAAGAGCAAGCGCACGATCGAAATTTTCAGGCCCTCTTTGGCGCGGCTCGCAAAGTTCTCGAAGCTGTAGAGATCGATGAGAGCAAGTCTCGACGGGCTACTGATGCGTTGCGTGAGCTGCAGGATAGCGTCGAAAAGAAGCTGGTTCGACTGGAGGCGGGCGTCAAACAGAGCATCGAGAGTTCTGCACAGTCAACTGCGAATCAAGCCGCTGAGCTGTTGAGCAAGAGATTCACGGAGGCAGATGCTGCCGCTCAGCGGGCTGCTGAACTGTACAACATGGCAGCAAAGAAATTGAATAGCAGGCGTTGGCTCTACTTCCTGTCGGCGCAGGCTACGATCCTTACATTGGTAGTAGTGTCTCTCTATCTGTGGGTGCCGTCGTTAGACGAAATAAAAGCGCGTCGAGGCGAGGTGGCGAGACTGGACGAATTAGGCAGTCGGGTTGAGTGGTCGAAATGCAATGTTGGGAATGGTCAGATGCGCGATTGCATACGCACGGACGAATCGGAGCATGCGGACTTTTTCGAAGACCGCACAAAAAAGGGCAAGACTTATCGCATACCGAAAGGTTACTAGCCGTTTACGGGGCCTATTCTTGGCGGACTAGGATATGGGGGCTGTTTTCAACGCGCAGCCCAAACGCTCGCGGCGCCGTCTGAGCAAACTGATAAACGGTCAGATATGGACCGCTTTCAGTAGTAGGCCCTGAATTCATAGAATAAGCGCAACGCTTGAAACGAGAGGCAGAGAGCCAGCCACCGGTAGAATCCAGGCTCTCACACCGAAGGATTCAAGCGCAGATGACTACGCATTACCGGCAGCTGAC
>NZ_JCBCUW010000085.1:0-10610 GCF_059862525.1 Pseudomonas sp. MF08875 | reverse complement strand
CGTCGAAGCCGTCAATCGGACAGTAGCGAGGATCAATCTACGCCCGCGCAAGCGCTTGGGCTGGAAGACGCCGTACGAAGTGCATACAGGGGTGAGCGTTGCACTTATGTGTTGAATTCAGGAGGTAGTAGTCATGGGGTATGTTTTTCATCTTGGTATCCTCAGGCAGTCACAGAGGTGCCAGTGAGGCGGCGTATATTCATCGATATGGTTGTTATTAAAGTCAATGAGCGTGGTTTGCAGGATATTGTCCTGATAGCAGAGGTTGTCTCCAGGGTGGCTGATGATTCCTATCTTTTTAATCAAGGCTCCTAGTACCAATGCTTCTTGAAGAAGTGATAGGCGCTTGTTCGGTATGGGGATGCGCCGTTCGCCACAGAAGGTGAGTAGTTTTGACCAGGATTGGGTACTGGTGTGTTGGTTTTCGTAATGGATCATCCTGCCAATGTTACAGAAGTGGCAGGGGTTACCTATTGCAGGTATATAAGGCTGGCTGATGTGGTAACTGTTGCAGCTGTGATGGCATACACTTATTGCGCTTTCAGGTAGTTGGCTGGCTAGGCTGAAGTGCAGGTTATGTAATTGGTGGTAGTTGTAGTGGTCTGGAATGATTAGGATATAGTATTTTTTATTTGGTTCAATCGTCTCGGCGCTCGGCGTGAACGGTAGTTTGTGAAACTCCAGTGGGGTTTTTATTTCTTCCCTGAGGAGCTTTTCCAAATCGATAGCGCCTTTCCAGTCGTGGATGATGAACACTTTTTCAAAGTGCGGCGCGTAGGCCGGTCTGATGCTGATGGCGGATTCCAAAAATGTATAGGCGGTCTCCGGGTTAAGGCCATTTTCTGTGAGTATTTCATCCAGTTCCGATCGTGTGATGGTGGAATAGTTTTTTAAACGGGAGAGTGCGTTCAGTAAGGGCGGTGAACTGATTTTTGAAATCCCTCTGTCCGAGACGACCAATGCGTCATGCGTTAGGTTCAGGATGTCATAGTTGCTCATGGATAAACGCATGATGCAGACTCCTTAAGGTTTTTCCGGATCATCCGGAAAAACCTTTATGGCTCTATTGTTTATTTTTTCTCAGGCTCAGTTGCGTCATTGTGTGCGGCGTTGTGACCACCGCATCCACCACAACCTCCGCTGCCCCCTGAACAGCCTCCGCCCCCGCCACAGCCGCCACTTCCACCACAGCCTCCGGCGCTACCTGTGCCTCCCGCCATATAGGCGCCGGCACCTGAATTATGTTTCTCGTTAAAGTTGAACAGCACATCGCCAAGAGTTGAGTTGCTCATGATCTTGTTTCCAGTTCAATTTTTCAGTTCGGGGTTTTCTTATGTCACTTAAATTCTAGGCTCTAGGTGACATTCCTTATTTAGTTGCTGAACGGGTCAGTGGCAAGTTCGGCGATTATCTCGGTCTGTAGGAATAAGATCACATATAAAATGCACTTGTCTTACGTTGGCGAGTGCTGTTTTTTTAGCGCAGATTATTCAATCGGGGAAGGCGTATTTCCAAGTGTGCAGGTATCTGTCGTTATTGTGAGCAAGACTCTGTAGGTTTTTTCTTTTTTCTGGATTTTTACTTGCAGTTGGGTGGGCTAAATCTTCGTCGAAACTCGACGAACGGTTATGGTGCGCAACAGGATGCTGGCTTTTGGTCATCATCCTGTTGTGGCGTGCTGGTGAGTGAGTTCGCTTTACACCCGCACCGGCGGCTCCTGCGGCGGTGGGTCGCCCACGGGGGGCTGTTGGGGCGGCGGTGGGTCTTGTTCCGGGATGGGCTCGGGGTCGGGGATTGGCAGGGTCGGGTCGTCGATGTTGGGGTCGGGAGTTTCGGCGGGGATGGGGATGTTCATGGGCGGTTCTCCTGCGGTGGTTTTGCGGTGGACTGCGCGGCGGCGGGTTTTGCTCAGGTTTTTTGTGCAGGTGCTGGCCGATATTTGCCTGAACTTTGCCGCGGGCTGTGGTTCGGAACTTAATCGGCGGCGGCACCAGGACGGTGCGCCACGAGCCGAGGGCGGCGCGCATGATGGTGCGCACGCGGGCCGTGGGGTTACGGCCCGGGCGTTGCATGGGGACGGGCAGGCAGATCGCGGGTGAGCGGCTAACCTTGCCGGGTTCCTTGTGGCGGCTGGTTTTCCTCTTTCTTCAAGACCCAGAACAGCGGAGTGCAGGTATGAGTGTGTCGAGCAGGGATCAGGGGCAATCCGTGGGCAAGTGGTTGCCGACGGCCAAGGACATCGAGGCGTTGGTGCGGGCTGAGCATGCCGACCCTTTTGCCATCCTGGGGCCTCACGACGATGGCGCGGGCGGGCAGGTGATCCGTGCGTTCCTGCCCGATGCCCTGGCGGTGCAGGTGCTGGCCAGCGACAGCGACGAGGTGCTCGCGGATTTGCCGGCCAGCCGCGTGCCGGGCCTGTTCGTCGGCCACCTGCCCAGCCCGGGGCGCTATCGGCTGCGCATCCAGTGGCCCGGTGGCGAGCAGACCAGCGAAGACCCCTACAGCTTTGGCCCGTTGCTGGGGGAGATGGATCTGTACCTGTTCGCCGAGGGCAATCACCGCGACTTGAGCGCTTGCCTGGGGGCGCAACTGACCCAGGTGGATGGCATCGACGGCGTGCGCTTCGCCGTGTGGGCGCCGAATGCGCGGCGAGTGTCGGTGGTGGGCGATTTCAATGTGTGGGACGGCCGCCGCCACCCCATGCGCCTGCGCCACCCCAGCGGCGTGTGGGAGATTTTCATCCCCCGGTTGCAGGCCGGCGAGGCCTACAAATACGAAATTCTCGGCGCCAACGGCATCCTGCCGCTCAAGGCTGACCCCGTGGCGCTGGCCACCACGCTGCCACCGGACACCGCCTCCAAGGTCGCCCCCAAACTGGCGATGGCCTGGCAAGACGATGCCTGGATGCAGGCCCGCGGCGCGGCGCAAGCGGTGACGGCGCCGCTGTCGATCTACGAATTGCACGTCGGTTCCTGGCAGTGCGAGGTCGATGACCTGGGGGAAGTGGCCCGCCAATATGGCTGGGGCGAATTGGCCGAGCGGCTGATCCCCTATGTGCTGGAGCTGGGCTTCACCCATGTGGAGCTGATGCCGATCATGGAGCACCCCTTTGGCGGCTCCTGGGGCTATCAGCCGCTGTCCCAGTTCGCGCCCAGTGCGCGTTTCGGTTCGCCCCAGGATTTCGCCGGGTTCGTCAATGCCTGCCACTTGGCCGGGATCGGGGTGATTCTCGATTGGGTGCCGGCCCATTTCCCCACCGATGCCCACGGCTTGGCGCAGTTCGACGGCACCGCGCTCTACGAGTACGGCAACCCGCTGGAGGGCTTCCACCAGGACTGGGACACGCTGATCTACAACCTGGGCCGCACCGAAGTGCACGGTTTCATGCTGGCTTCGGCGTTGCACTGGCTCAAGCATTTCCATGTCGATGGGCTGCGGGTGGATGCGGTGGCCTCGATGCTCTACCGCGACTATTCGCGCAAGGCCGGCGAGTGGGTGCCCAACCGCCACGGGGGGCGCGAGAACCTGGAAGCCATCGATTTTGTGCGCCACCTCAACGACGTGGTGGCCCTGGAGGCGCCAGGGGCGCTGGTGATCGCCGAAGAGTCCACGGCTTGGCCCGGGGTCAGCCAGGACACCCAGCAGGGCGGCCTGGGCTTTGCCTACAAATGGAACATGGGCTGGATGCACGATTCGCTGCATTACATCCAGCAAGACCCGGTGTACCGCGGCCATCACCACAACGAGTTGAGTTTTGGCCTGGTGTACGCCTGGTCCGAGCGTTTCATCCTGCCCATCTCCCATGACGAGGTGGTGCACGGCAAGCATTCGCTGATCGACAAGATGCCGGGCGACCGCTGGCAGAAATTCGCCAACCTGCGCGCCTACCTGAGTTTCATGTGGACTCACCCGGGCAAGAAGCTGTTGTTCATGGGCTGCGAGTTCGGCCAGTGGCGCGAGTGGAACCACGACCAGCAACTGGATTGGTACTTGCTGCAATACCCCGAGCACCGGGGCGTGCAGCAATTGGTGGGCGACCTCAACCGCCTCTACCGCGAGGCGCCTGAGCTGCACCAGCAGGATCATCTGCCCCAGGGCTTCCAGTGGTTGGTGGGCGATGATGCCATCAACAGCGTTTACGCCTGGTTGCGCTGGAGCGCCGATGGCCGGCCGCTGCTGGTGGTGGCCAACTTCACCCCGGTGCCGCGCGAGGGCTACCGCATCGGTGTGCCCCTGGGCGGGCAGTGGAGCGAAGTGCTCAACAGCGACGCCGAGCGCTACGCCGGGTCCAACTACGGCAACGGCGGCAGCGTCGAGGCCCAAACCGTGCCGAGCCACGGCCAGGCACTGTCCCTGGCGCTGAACCTGCCGCCGTTGGCGGTGCTGGTATTGCGCCCGCAGTAACGGCGCTGTTGGGGTGGCAAGCGGGCAGGCCCGCTTGCTACAGGCGCGATGGCCGCTCACCAGCGCATCCGCACACCCAGGCTGCCAATCAGGCCATTGAGGTCGTTGTCGTCCACGTCGCTGCTGTAGTCGGCGCTGACGTACAGGCTGACGGTGGGCGAGACCTTCGCCACCAGGCCCAGGCCCAATTCCACGGTGGAGGATTTGCGGCTGCTGCTGATCTTGTCGACCTTGTCCAGGGTCAGGGTGTCGCCGCTGTACACCGTGTGCCACAGGTTGGTGCGCACGTAGGGTTCCAGGGGCAGGCCGCTGACTTCATAGCGCCCCTTCAGGCGGGCGCCGACCCGGCCGCTCCAGGACGTCTGGGCGGTGGACGAAGGGCTGCCACTGCCCGCGTTGGGCGTGCCCAGGCTGATGCGTTGGTTTATCAATTGCGCTTGGGGTTCGACCACCCAGTTGTCGCCGATGCCGATGGGGAAACCGCCTTCCACCGACAGGGTCACCGCGTTGCCTTCGGTGGCCTGGCGCTGGCCCTGTTCGTTGCGGCTGTAGCCGCTGACACGGCCGCCACTGGCGCTCAGGTCAACGTGCCAGCCCTGGGCCCCGGTCAGGCTCCAGAACGCCCCCAGGCTCTGGCCCTGGACGTTGAGGGTGTCGCGGCGCGGATCGGCCATGGCACGACGGGTGATGATGCCATTGCCGTTGCTCAGTAACTGGCGTTCACCGCCCAGCAGGCCGATGCGTTGGGTGCTGCCGTCGCTGGCTTGGCGGGTGTAAAGGGCCGGGCCCTTGAGCAGGCCTTGGAGGTTGGCGGCGAACTGCGAGGCCAGGTAATCGGTTTCGGCCTGCCGGGCGGGGCGGCCGTAGAGGCGCTCCCAGGTGCTGGCGTTATCGATGAGCAACGTGGGGGCCAGGCCCGGTTCGCCAGTGGGCAGGGCGGCGGGGCCGTACCAGGCATTCGCCGGGCCCTCGGCGCGGGCGGCCAACGGGGCGGCCAACAGCAGGGAGGTGGACAGGGTGCAGAAGGTCAGGGTGATCTCGTGGGAAGTGAAGGAGGTTTTCATGGCGGTCTACCTTGCAATCGCATGCAGTCTCTCGCTTTGGCGTCTCTCCTACCCCGAATGAGGGGCGACCGAGTTCAATGAGGCAAGGCCCGGTGGCCCGCTGGCGCGGGTGTTGGGGGCCTGGCCCCGGGAGGTAATACCGGGGGTAGTAAGGTTGAGCTAAGAAGAGCGCGGGCAAAGCGTCAAGAAACTGCGCATGGCTTTGAAGATTATTTTTTAGCCCCGCCAAGGCCTTGAAATGGCTGCAAACCCTAAGTGCCTGTTTGTAGATGAAAAGCGTCGAAAGCCCCGTTCCAGAGGCTTTCGATAGGGGGCTACCAACTGACGCGCACGCCCAGGTTGGCGGCGACGCCTTTTTGCTGGGTGCTGTCGATATCGTGGCTGTAGTCGGTGCTGGCGTAGACGCTCACCGCGTGGCTGAGGCTGACCACCACGCCCAGGCCCACATCCGCCGACGACGCTTTTTGCTGGCTGCTGATGCTGTGGCGGTTGTCGTAGGTCTCGCTGCTGGTGCCGGAGAATGTGTGCCACAGGTTGGCACGCACATAGGGCTCCACCGGCAGGCCGCTGACTTCGTAGCGGCCCTTGAGGCGTGCACCCAGGCGCCCGGTCCAGGCACTGTCGGCGTCGAACTCCACCCGCGACACGCCGTCATGGCCGCTGTCCAGGGACACCTTCTGGTGGATGATTTGTGCCTGGGGCTCGATCTCCCATTGCTTGCCCAGGGCAATCGGGTAGCCGGCCTCCACCGACGCGGTGAGGGCGTGGCCGCGGTTTTTGAGCTTGAGACCGCGGTCGGAGTGGCTGTCGTTGTCCAGGCGTGTGCCCATCAGCACCATATCGAGGTAGGCGCGCTGCGGGTTGAGCAGGGTCCAGTAGAGGCCGAAGCTGTCGCCTTGCAGGTCAACCTTACCGGCGCGCCGGCCCTCGAAGCCCTGGTTGAAGCCGTCCACATCGCCCTTGACCTGGGTGTGGCCGACGAAGAAGCCGACCCGTTGGCTCATGCCGGATGCGGCCTCGGTGCCGTACAGGTCATTGCCCACCTGGAAACCCTTGAGCGAGCCGTCCAGGTGCGGGTTCACGGTGCCGGCCCAGGTCTGGTCCAGTTGCTTGCCATACACCCGGCCCCAGCCTGCGCCAAAGGCACCGTGCTCGGTGAGCAGGCGTTGTTCGCCCTGACGCTCGTGGAAGGTGCCCAGGGCCGAGAGGGTCAGCAGGTTTGCCGCGGGTTGCAACGCCGACCATACCGGCACTTCTGGGCGATACAGGGGAATGGGGCGCATGCCGGGCAGTACCACGGGCACGGGAGGGGAGCCGGGGGCGATGACCGGTAGGGTGATTTCGGGCTCTTCGGGGTTGCCAGGGTTACCTGGGTTGCCGGGATTGCCAGGATTGCCAGGATTGCCAGGGTTGCCGGGTTCTTCCGGCCCCACCCCCGGCAGCGGTGTGACGGGTACGATGGCCGAACGCAAGTACCAACTGTTGCCCGTGTTGGCGGTGACGCCGCCCTTGAACAAGTAGTACACGTAGGGCCCGGCCGACACGCTGCCGTCTTTGAGGCTGAAGGCCGAAGGGTCGCTGCTGGCGGTGCCTTGGGCCTCTACCACCTGGATGCCGTTTTGCAGGCTTTCGGCCCCGGCGCCGCCGACGTTACTCACGCTGATCTGCGTGGTGCCGCCCAGGGTGCCGTTGACCACCACCAATTTGTCGCTGGGCGCATCGTCGCCGGCCAGCACGCTGTTGACGAACAACCGCCCGCCGCTGCCCGCGTAGTTGCCGTGCACGGTGAGGCTGTCGTTGGTGCGGCTGTTGCCGCTGCTCATGTCGATGATCCCCTCGTTGTTGACGGTGATCGGCACCGTGCCGTCCGGCGAGGTGATGCTGCCCTGCACGGGGGCCAGGGTAGTGACCGGCCCGAGGATATTGAACGTGCCGGGGAAGGGCGCGGTGGCCGCCAGGATAAAGGGCTCGGTGAGGTCAAAATGGCTGCCGTTGGTGAGGTTCACCGTTTGCCAGTTGATGTAGCGGCTGGCTCCGGCGGACGTGGTGTTCTCGAACGTCAACGTATTGCCGTCCGGGCCGCCGTCGATGCGCGACACCAGGCTGAGGATCAGTTCGGTCTGGTTGCGCAGCAGCGCGGTGTCGGTGCCTTCGCCCATGAGGATGGGCGAGCGGATGTGGCCGCCGCTCCACACGAAACTGTCATCGCCGGCGCTGGCGCGGATTTCCCCGACCACTTCGCCGCCCTGCACGCTGATGCTGTCATCGCCGCCACTGACGCTGATGTTGCCGCCCACGCGCCCGCCCTGGACGATGATGGTGTCGGTGTCGAACCCGGTCACCAGGTTGCCCTGGATTTCCCCGCCCAACAGTTCAAAGCGGTTCTTGTCCAGCTTCATGTCCACACGACCGATGGTGCCAGCGGTCATGCGCGCCGTATCGCCGTCCTCGAAGGCGCCAGTGATGGTGCCGCCACTCATGTTGAAGGTGTCGCGGCTGTCGCCTTGGGCCAGGGAGGCGATGGTGCCGCCGTTCATGACGAAGTCATCGACCCCGTTGCCCTGCTGCACGGCGCCGGTGATGGTGCCGGCGTTGATGACCAGCGAGTCGGCGCCATCACCCATGTTCAGGGCGCCGTTGATAGCGCCGGAGTTCATCTCCACGCGGTCGGTGCCCGCGCCGAAGGTGACGTTGCCAGTGATGCTGCCGGTGCCGTTGGCGGGGAACGTCAGGCTGTTATTGCCCGCCAGGTCGGTCAGGGCACCGCTGGTGCCGCTGTCGCAAACAAAGTTGTCGTTGCCGGCCCCAGGCGTCAGCGTGCACGCAGCTTGGGCAACGTGGGGCGACAGCATGAGCAGGGAGGTGGTGGCGAGTGAGGGCAGTAAGCGAGCAGGGTATTTCATGATAGGTCCGGACCCCTGGCATTGAGCGGCTTTCTCGGGATGCCCTGCTGTCGCGGCCTATCAAAAAAGCCTTAATCCGGTTTGAAGGCACTGCACTGATGACTTGCAGGGTGTCTGTGGCTCAGACACTTGAAGTAGTAGTGGTTTTTTCGATGGCTGGCGCCTCGGCTGACCAGCGGTACTGTCAGATCTGACAGTTGCGCAGGGAAATAAAATGGCGTATGCGGCGCCCGCAAAGCCGCTAGCTACCCCCGGCTCATGCACAAAGAGGGTGGGTGGATGCCTTTTTTGTGGACGCTGACTAACCAGCGATGCGCCGTTAGCCTCGGCGCCTCTGTGGGAGCTGGCCTGCCAGCGATGGCGCCCTCAAGGCCCGCCTTGCTGGCAGGCTCTCATAGAGGGCGCGGGTGTCAGGGGTTGGTGGGGTGTTGGTCTAGGGCCCGGTCTACCAGCAGCTGCCCCAGCTCCAGCAATTGCTGGATCGCCAGGGCCACGCGGCGGCGCGAGCCGTCGAGTTCGAAGGCCAGGTCGCTGGCCATGACATTGGCGCAGGCCAGGGTTTCCGAGGCATTGGCCAGCAGGGTTTCGGGGTCGATGTGAGGGGCGACGGTGAAGAGCTGGGGCGAGGGCGGTGCGCTGACCTTGGGCGCTAGGTAGTGGTCGATGGCGCGGATGGCGGCTTCGTCGAGGGCGGGCGGGGGATTGGGGGTGATTTTGTGCATGGGGTAGCTCCTAGAATTAAAGGAGTTGCCAGCATCACTTCCACATGATGGGTGGCAACTGTACGCAGGTGTGGAAGACCGGGGATCTAGGAACCCGGCGCACCCGAAAGTGCCCCGCGCACAGCTGCCATAACACGTACTAGCAGACGCAAAAAAAGCGCCAACTCGGCTATGGGCGCTTCGCGCCTAGATCTTCAACGGGCTTCCACACCCGGCCGCTGATTTGGCAGCGGCTGGCGAAGGTTAGCCGCTGCCTCGGTTTAATACAACCCTCAAGTCCCTGCGCAAAACGCCCTACTTGCAGTAATACAACAAGAAACTGCAGGCGTATCGGGTTGTAGGATTACTTGTACTTTTTTCTGTTGTTTTTAATTAAATAAGTTGTATGCACCATGCGGGGATCTGGACATAGTCAGAAGTGTAATTTAAGTTGCATTTCTCAATATGATAAAAAAGAGCTGCTCCAGGCCCATACGGAAGACATACCCAATAGATTCTAGTTACGGATGGCAATGGGCAGCCATAGACTCTAAGCATATCGCCAATGGCCTCCCATCCGGCGGGTGCGGTGTTTGGCTGAGAGTGCATCCATTCAACTGCTTTTGGGTGGGTTAAAGGGGCCTCATGGGCAAGCAGACGATAAACATTCGTCACCGCTACTGGATACGAACCAGAAGTTCCTATCCCGTCAGTGACTTGTATCGTCGCCAAACCATTGGTGTTGCCGGTTACTTTGCCTTGCGCATCTACGGAAGCAACTGCGGGGTTACTTGACGCATAGCTATACGGCGGTGCTCCACCGGTGGGCACTCGTGTGGCGGTATTGTTGATTGAATCCAGCCCGGTTCTGGGCCAAGCAGGAATTTTGATGGATATACCATTCAAGTTCATCTGGGTAGGCGCCAGGGTGAAGGGAACCAGAGTGTAGGTCTTGACCGGAAAACAGATGGCCCGGTTAACGTCGCCCTGGCTGGTCAATGACGCCTTGAAGTGCATCTCCACGGGGGAGCCGTCCTTGAGGCTCTCGAAGAATGGCTTATACCCCACCACTTGTTCGTGTTGTCCTGTGCTGATCCAGTTGGGGTTGGTATGTGCGGGCCATCCATTCCAGACCGTGAGGCTGGCAGGGGTGCCATCCATCTTGGTGCCTTTGATTTCCAGCCACACTGGGCACCCGTTGCTTATAAACGGCCATGACCCAATGCGCACGGTGGCCCCGCTGGTGATGGCCGAGAGGTCCAGGGTGGTGCCGCTGGCCTGGTTGATCTGGATAGTGGTTTTGGCCAACTCGCTGGTTGGCAGCGGTGTCACCGTCACGGTCACCGTGCCCGAAGGCGAGACCTGGCCAGCGCGCGTGACCTCGTATTTGAGGGTAAAGCTCTGGTTGCTGTTGCCGATATTGGCGGCGATGGCGCTGGCGGGGATATCGAACTCGACGGTCTTGTCGGTTTCGCCTGGTTTAGGGGCGATGGTCGGGCTGCCCGCGCCGGGTGTGCCGGCCATGACGAGGCGGATGC
>NZ_JCBCUW010000084.1:0-11027 GCF_059862525.1 Pseudomonas sp. MF08875 | reverse complement strand
TCACTGAAGTGGCTATGGCGTTCGCCAGCGTTTAAACGGAGAGCCGGATGCATTGAAAGGTGCACGTCCGGTTCGGTGAGGAGAGATAGGGAGATAGCCCGACTACGCCCTGTCTCTTACTCAACTTTGGGCGCAAGGAAAGTGGCATTACCTGGCTGTCGTCCTGGATCTTTGTACGCGTCGGATCGTGGGCTGGGCGCTGTCGGAAAAGCCAGACGCTGAGCTGGTGATCAAAGCGCTGAATATGGCTTACGAGCAGCGTGGCAGGCCTTCGGATCTGCTATTCCACTCAGACCAGGGATCGCAATATGCAAGCCGATTCTTTCGCCAGCGGTTATGGCGATACCGCATGCGCCAAAGCATGAGTCGACGAGGAAACTGCTGGGATAACGCACCGATGGAGCGCGTATATCGCAGCTTGAAAACAGAATGGATACCGACCGTGGGCTATCGAACTGCGCAGGAAGCACAGCGCGATATCAGCCATTTTTTGATGCATCGCTACAACTGGATTCGGCCTCACCAATTCAACGAGGGGTGGGCACCAGCGCAGGCCGAGGAAAAACTTAACGTCGTGTCCGGGATTAGTTGACCACTACACCGTCGTAATCAGCTAGGGTGGAGTTGAGTGACGTAAAGCCATTCACACACCCTGTGACCATCCGAGCGGCACGATGTATCTACGAGGTAGATTTCCTACTCCAGACAGACGCTGAAAATTGAGCAAGATGTGTTGGGCAGCCCCTTACATAGCGCCCCCGGTTCCACGAGCTCAAGCATTCGCAGGCCTATAAATAAAAAAGAAAAGCAGCAGACCTGATATCGCCAGGCATGCCAAGCCTGCACAGATCATGACGAGACCAAAGCCACCCGCCATCGCTGACCTGTACAGATCGACAACCCAGGGCTGAGTCGACGGGAAAACATGGTCCACTATCGCTCGCCGAGCCAAATAAGCTGCATGACTTGGCCCACTGTCCTGTATTTCAACAGTGAGCCTATTGACCGCATAAACGCTCATGATGCTACCTAAAATAGCGATTCCCAGAGCCATTCCGGTCTGCCTCAAGGCGTTCATTGTCGCAGATGCAATGCCGGCACGTTCAGGCGGGACGCAGTCCATGACCATCATGCCGGTCGCGGGTACTGACAACCCTGTTCCAAAACCCAGTACGGCAAGGATCAACCCAATCCCTAGATAGGGAGTCCATGGATTGAAAACGACCATGGCACATAAGGCCAGACCTATCAGCGCATAGCCTGCGACCATCAGGAACTTCATCGAGAACCGCGCCACGAATCGCCCGAAAAACAAGGAGGCTAGTGCCATCATGACGAACTGCGGCATTAGTTTCCAGCCTGCAATCTCTGGGCTGCTTCCCTGTACTTGCTGGAGAAAAATGGACAAAAAGAAGAGACTGCTGTAACTGGAGAAGCCGAGGATAAAGGAGGCTAGATTGGCGAGCACCAGGGGCCGGCTACGGAATAATTTAATCGGAAACAGAGGCCGTTCGACGCGCAACTCAACCCATACGAATGCGATGAATCCCACTCCGGCAGTAAGCAAAGGGATTAAAACCCTATCGGGCGAACTGCCATGTTCCCCGATTCCGATGAGGCCATAGCTGAGTGCCCCCAGCCATAGCATGCTAAGGGCCTGCCCTGCTGGATCGAATGCCGCATGATCGAGATGCTTGCGCTCGGGAATACCATACGCACCCAGCACAATTGCCAGAATGCCAAGCGGAACATTTACCAGGAAAATGCTCTGCCATCCGACACGCTCGACCAATATCCCACCCACTAACGGCCCGCAAATCAACGCAAGTGCGCTAAAAGCGGACCACCCGCCAATCGCCCGTGCCCGCTGGCCGGGATCAGGGAATGCGTGAGCCAGAATCGGCATTGCCCCCGGTATAAGCATCGCGCCGGCAACGCCTTGGACAGCGCGCCCCCACAAAAGCATCGGCAGTTGGCTAGCCAGCGAGCAGATGACCGATCCAATCACGAAGAGCAAAACGCTACCGAGCCAAACCCGTTTGTGCCCATAGCGATCACCAAGAGGCCCCGCAGATAACATCACCGCGGACAATGCGACTGCATAGATGTTGACGACCCATTGGAGACCTGCCAAGTCAGTGTGTAACGCTGCCTGAAGAGTAGGCAGTGCGACGTTGACGATGCTGATGTCCAGCGTCGCAAGAAATGTTCCGAGATAGGCTGCAGCGACCAAGGCGTGAATTCGATATTTGCGCATCGGAGTCCAATTTACGTTAAGGAACTTACCTTGATCCTATCCACTGACTGACAGTCAGTCAATAAGAAGGCTTCGCTTGATGGCGTCGCCAAGATACAATTGACCGACCGATAGTCAGGGCTGAAAGGCTCATACAGATGCCTCTTCCTCTCCTAACAAGTCAACTTTTACGCAGGGCCCCAAACAGCGATGAAATATAAGAAAAGCCAAGTCGAGCCACCCACCTCGAAAACCCCGCGAACCAAGCCTGCGCACGTACGCCTAGATGAATTGATGGCTGCCGCAGAAACGCTGTTTTTAGCGCAGGGCGTCGAAGCCACTACCATTGACGGGATCGCCGAACTGGCGAAGGTAGCGAAGGGTACTTTTTATATTTACTTTTCTTCCAAGAATGAGTTGCTTGAAGCGATGGGGCAACGCTACACCGCGCAGTTCCTGCGCCGTCTCGAGGAAGAGGTGGACAAGTGCGCTTCAGGAGATTGGCTGGCGCGCCTGCGCACCTGGATCCATACAAACGTTATTGCTTATGTCGAAACGTATAGGACGCACGACATCGTTTACACAAACCACCATCACCACAATCGTAGCAACCAAGAAAAAAACGCCATCCTGGAACAGTTGCAAGGCATTCTGCAGGGCGGGAATGAAGCCGGTACCTGGCGATTTGATCAGCCCCGAATCACGGCCTTGATAATCTATGCCGGCGTGCATGGGGTCACCGATGATGCGATCGCTAATGAGGGCACCGATTGTGAGCAATTTGCTCGTGATGTTACCTCCGTGTGCCTTCGCCTGATTAACGTGGCTGAGGAGCCCAACTGAAAGCCTGGCGGCTGATATTGAAAATCAGTGGCACGCGTTACCCCCAAAGCGGCACCCAACGACTCCTCTCTAACCAAGGTGGCCGCCTCCTCCCTGCCCTTGCGGAACGTTAATAGCCAAGCCTTCACCCTGCACCTTGAGTCTACGCCCACATCCGATGGCGTTGCAGCGACCCGCGTTAACTCCAATCCTCGCCGATTCGCTGTAATCGCGACCAACGTAAACGGTCGCCCCAGGCTCAAGGCGCGGCACTTGCCTGCTTACCACTTCACCTCCGTCAGTGGAACTCACCAAAGCAGCGGATCCTGTCTTTCCCCCTTCATTTCCTACGCCCCTTGAAAAACTCATAAACACGTTGTTGACTGACCGGCAGTCATGAGTTAATAATTCTCATTAAGGATATTCATGGAGTTCAAGGGATGACGTCGACACGGGTAATTGTGCTACTGAAGGAAATAGGGTTACCGCCCGATCTGCTCGCGTCCGCCGCCGCTGACTGGAGGCTGCGCACTGATCTGGGCCTGAGCTCGGCGGAAACGCTGGAGCTGCAACTGATGCTGGAGCAGTTGGGATGTAGCGGATTTTCGCTTTGGGATACGCATGACCATACCTTGGGAGAGCTTGAGCGACTGATCGAATCAGCCCATGCAACTGGCGGCTCTCGTGCCGGGGGTACGAGATGAGTCCTCATCCTGCATCACTGAACGAACAGTTGGCCGTGGTCCTGAACAAGGGGGGAGATGCACCTGCTTTAATTGCTGATGGCGAAGTTATTTCCTATGCGCAATTGAAGTCGCGAGTTGCCTCTACCGCCGCACGACTGCGAGCCCTAAGCATCTCGAAAGGCGATCATGTCGCGTTTCAGTTACCCAACTGCGCCGAAGCTGTCATCTTGATGCTTGCAACGCTGATAACCGGCGCGGCTCCAGCCCCCCTCCTTCCCGCCTATCGCGAACAAGAATTGCGACACATCCTGAAATTGGTCAGGCCTCGTGTCATAGCCATGACCAAAGGTAATCGTCGCTTCAGCGCAGCGGGTGTGGCTAGCACTGTAAGTCGTGAAGAAGGTTTGGACGTGGTGCTGGGGCTTATTGACGAGCCTGACAACGGCGACAATTCAGACTGGCTAGGTCTGAGGGAATTCTGCTCATCGTCATGTGACAACGCATCAGCACATGAGCTGCGCGCGACAGAGATGGGGCCAGAAGATACAGCGATGATGCTGCTGTCGAGCGGGACGACAGGCCTCCCGAAGCCCATCGCTAGAAAAAACGCTGGCTACAGCTACATGATCGGTGAAGCCAGCCGAGTATTCGAGCTCAGTCACTGCTCCTCCTATCTGGCGGTGCTCCCCATATCTCACGGTTTTGTCATCAACTGCCCAGGCATTCTCGGCACCCTTCTTTGCGGGGGAGCCGTGGTTCTGTCCCCGGACACGTCCGCGGAAACGGCTTTAAGACTTATCACAAACCATGAAGTAACACATTCGACGCTGGTTCCAGCATTACTGGCCCAGTGGCTTGATCGAGTGAGTCAGCAAGAGAGTGCACCGCAGACATTAAGGCACATTCAAGTCGGTGGGTCGCGCCTGCCTGCTGATCTCGCAGCCCTTGCTGAATCAAAGTTAGGGATGCGTATCCAGCAGTGCTACGGAATGAGCGAAGGGCTTCTTTGCTTCACCCGTGCGACTGATTCGGACAGCGTCCGATTCAACTCACAGGGCCGCCCGTTGTCCGAGCAAGATGAGGTCCTGATCGTGGACGAAGACGGCACGCCGGTCCCGCTTGGGCAATCGGGTGAATTAATCACCCGCGGCCCCTACACCATATCTTCGTACTTCAACAATCCGTTGGCGACTTCCCGCGCCTTCACGCAAGACGGGTATTACCGCACCGGCGACATGGCCCACCTTGATTCGGCGGGCAACGTCTATATCGATGGGCGACTGACCGACTCCATCAATCGCGGTGGAGAAAAATTCAGCCCGGAAGAGATTGAAGCGCTAACTAAACAGCACGCGAAGATCCAAGACGTCGCGGTGGTGGGTATATCCGACCAGCGTTTCGGCGAAGTGCCTTGCCTGTTCGCCGTGGTGCACGAAGGAGAACAGCTTTCGTTATCCGAAGTCCGACGGCACCTGGAGATTGTTGGCATAGCGCAATTCAAACTGCCGGAGAGGCTAGTCCTGATAGACGCGATTCCGCGCAAAGGCATCGGCAAAATTGACCGTGCGTCTCTACGCGCTCAACTCTACGGCGAGCGCAAAAGCGAAGCACAAGCATCCGGGTCGGGTGACCTATGAATCTCATACAAGCCCAGGCCGAAGGTGCCATCAAATTGAGCTTCGCGGCCTCAGTGCCTGTGCGACATCAACTGGTGGTGTTCCCTCACGCTGGCGGTAGTTCCGAATTCTATAGAGCGTGGCGAGACCATCTGCCTGCAGACGTGGACCTCGTAATAATGCAATACCCTCAACCAGGCACGAGCCACGCGACAGTGAACTGGAGCGACCCACACATCGCTATCCAACGCTGCATGAGGGGGTTGGTCAGTCTTCTTGGCATCGCGCCCGCCACGCTCTTTGGGCACAGCATGGGCGCCTTGCTGGCACTGCATATAGCGTCCTCCCTGGCACCGTCGAGATTCAAGGTGGCTCAACTCATCTTGTCGTCTCAGATGGCACCAGCGTCGCTACAGACAACCCTTCAATCACAGCAGGATGTCGACCAGCTTGCAGAGCGTGCGATGGGGCTTGGTGAAGTGCCCGAGTTGAGCACCTCCGTTGACACCGCTCAGACGGTTGTTGCTTCAGCTGTTCGTCAAGACCTGACGCTTCTTCAAAAGCTTGCGAAGTTGCCGGTGGGTGACTTGCCCACGACCCGTCTATTCGCAGGCGACAACGATCCGTTGATCGACAGAAAGCAGTTCTTCGAGTGGTCTCAATTGCTGCCCAAACATCCAGTGCTAGAGGTTTTTCCAGGCGGGCACTTTTACTTTCTCGGCAATGAGCCGTTGGTAGTGAAAACCATCCTGAGCCCCTCTCGTACGGCGTGACCTTTACGTTCATTCAACCCAAACGCGGAATGGGAAACTTGTCATGGATTTCGATCTTTTCAATACTCAATCAGCAGCTCCCAGCCCTGCCAAAGCGCTGGATATGTTTCCCCAACTCAGGGACTTCAGTGCGTCGCTGGGAAACACCCCGCTCGTGGAAGTGCCGGGGCCACAGAACGGAGGTCGAATCTTCGCCAAGCTGGAGTCGAAGAACCCCTCCGGGTCGATCAAGGATCGCGTGGCCTTCGGCTTGTTTTGTGATGCGATCAATGCTCACGACTTTAATCAGGGCCCGCTCAAGCTTCTTGATTCGTCGGGTGGCAACATGGCCAAGGCTTTAGCCCATTTGGGGCATCTGTGCGGCCTGCCCGTGCACGTGGTAATACCCGACTCAGCGCCAGAGGTATTGCTTCAATCCTTGAGCGATAGCAACGCGATTGTCACGAAGGTGGACAGCAGCCACTTTCTGCTTGGCATCATCGCCCGCAGCCAGCAGATCGCCCGCACGGAGCCAGGCTGGACCTTGCTATCCCAGCATCTGAACTTGGTAAACACATCGGTGCATCAGCATCACACCGGCGCCGAGATCAGCCGTCAGCTCGACGGCCGACGCCCCGATGCCTGGATAGCAGCCATCGGCACTGGAGGTACGCTTGCTGGCGTATACGCAGCGCTGGCGCAGCAAAACCAGGACCTGCGCGTCGTAGGGTGCACGCCTCGCGAGCTGCCATTTGGCACGATGGAACCTCCAAACGGAACTGCCAGGTTCGCAGGCGCAGGAGGATTTGGTTTCGGGTTCCGGCAACCGTTTGTCTCGTTGATTCCCTACGAAGTGCCGTTCCAGACCGTCTCACATGAGGAGTCTCTCAAAGCCATGTTCCGGTTCTTCGAGGAAACCGGCATCCCCATTGGCGGTTCGGCCGCGGCCAACTGGATCGTCGCGTGTAACGTCGCCTCTGAACTCGACAAAGAGGCCAGTGTAGTCACCATCTTCCCCGACGCCGGCAGCGACGCCGACCGCGAGCGGGGCCGACAGTTGCTCGACAACGAGCGTCAAACGACAAGGAGCTAATGCTATGCCCATTAATGAACAGGACATGATGTCAAACCTGGTGAGCCTGGCCGATCTGGCCAGAGCTCAACTGGACCTTCCCGACGGGTTCAACAAAGCTCGGCAGATTGTCGCCGAGCGCGTAGGCACCGATCGCTTCGTCATGCTCCCACTGCTTGAACTCAGCGATATTCAGTTCAAGGCACAGGCTGACGACAGGCCCACTGTGGGCGATGTCAACTCGCATATTGATCGATGGATCGGGGATGACGGCGTCGAAATCGGCACCATCAGCGGCGAAGGCTGGAAGATCGCTAGCCTGGGCGAAGACGTCATCTCCTATTACCGGGAAACCGCAGATACGCGCTTGGGCAGAATCGAGACAGCGGGGGTCTGGAATTCATCCGCCATTTGGCAAGGTCGATGGCAATCATTGTTTGCCACCGGTGTCACCGGTGAGGTGACCGGGATGATTGGGGTACGGCAACTGTATCAAGAGGTCCCGCGCGAGCGCTATCGGGCCTTTGTACTGCTGATTCCGATCGAAGCGGCCGACGAAGCGATTCAGGGCCGGGTACGCCGCGGATACACGACTGATTGAATTCGGAGGTTGCATGTACGATCAGCACGTGGACCGCGACATTGCAGTCATTGGTATGGCTTGCAGGTTTCCTGGTGCCAACACCCTTGAGCAGTACTGGCACAACCTGGTGAACGGCGTCGAGTCGGTAATCGAACTCGGTGATACGCCTACCGATGCGCAGACCATGCCATTTGCCGCACCGTTGAATGACGACGTGCTGTCATTCGATGCCACGTTTTTTGGCGTGGGTCATCGTGATGCAGCCTTGATGGACCCTCAGCACCGACTATTCCTCGAGTGCGCATGGCATGCGCTCGAGCATAGCGGTATCAAACCCGGGCAAATGCCCGACACCGGCTTGTTTGCCGGCTGCAGTAGCTCAGCCTACCTTGGCCACTTGCAAGCGTCCGACCTCATGGAAAAATTCCAGCCGTCAGGGTTCGAGTTGCAAATTACCAATGATAAGGACTATTTGGTCACACGGGCAGCGTGGCACCTGGGCATAGAGGGGCCGGTACTCGGTGTGCAGGCAGCCTGCGCTACATCGCTCGTCGCCGTCGCAGAAGCCGTCGAGGCCTTGCGTGCCGGGCGATGTCGAGTGGCGCTGGCCGGTGGATGCACGTTGCGGTTTCCGCAACGTGCGCATTACCGGACTCAGCGAGGCATGATCTACGCGCAGAATGGTCACTGCATGCCTTTCTCCAGCAAAGCGACAGGGACGGTGTTTGGCAGCGGTGTCGCGCTAGTGGTTCTGAAACCGTTATCCCTGGCGCTCGCTGACGGGCAACGCGTGTTAGCCGTAATCAAAGGCTGCGCCGTCAACAACGATGGCGCCCGCAAGGTGGGTTTCACCACCACCAGCGTCGACGGACAACGACGCGTGATCAGCGCGGCCATGCGCGATGCCAATCTCACGCCCATGGACATGCGGGCGATGGAGGCACACGGGACCGGGACGATTGCCGGTGATCCGATTGAGTTCAACGCACTGAACGACCTGTTTGCAATGCCCGGGAAAGGACACAAGTCCTGCGCACTTGGCTCAGTGAAGGCCAACGTCGGGCACCTGGAAACCTGCGCGGGCATGGCAGGGCTGATCAAGGCAGTACTCCAGATCCAGCATGGTTTCATAGCGCCACAGATCCACATGGACGAGGTAAACCCTTCGATAGCATTGGATGCCAGCCCGTTTTATTTTCCCGCAATCGCCGAGCCGTGGGATACAACGGATAGCCGAAGCGCCATTGGGGTCAGTGCTTTTGGAATCGGCGGGACAAATGCGCACATAGTGCTGGCGCGTTCGCCACAAGCTCTCGATGAAACGATAACCGCCGCGACCGATTTTCCTTCAGTCATTCCCGTAACCGGGCAAAGCGAGGCTGCCTGCCACAGGTTGATACGCGCCTACCGTGCAGAACTCGTCGGCCTTCCCCCGGACCGCACGGCGTGGAGCGCCCAAACCACACGTCGAGCGCTCAGGTATCGCGCAACCTTGTTTGCGGACCAGGACGGCGCTCTACAGGTCGGTGACCCGGTACGCGATACCGGCCGCCGCAAGCCGGATATCGTTTTCCAGTTCCCGGGCCAGGGCAGTCAGTTCCTCGGCATGGCCACCGGCCTGGCCAAGTCGAACCGACATTTCGCAGGTGATCTTCATGCCTTGGTACGTCTGCTGCGAGAACAAGCGGATGTCGATGTCTCCTTCCTGCTGGATGAAAATGCTGACACCGACCTGACCGATACCGCGACGGCACAGCCCGCGCTCGTTGCAGTTCAAATCGCGATGGCCCGGTTTCTCATTCGGCACGGCGTCGTACCTGACGCAATCGTCGGTCACAGCGTGGGCGAAATCGCAGGCGCCTGCATCGCCGGGATGCTGACCGCCGAAGAAGCACTGCTGTTCGCTGCTCGACGGGGCAGGTTGATGTCTGAATTGCCAGCAGGCTCCATGCTCGCTGTCGCCATGAGTGAGCAAGCCTGCCGGGATTGGCTCGCGGACGACGTTTCGCTAGCCGCCGTCAACGCGACAGAGGCCTGCGTTCTCTCGGGCACCAAGGCCGCGATCGAACGCATACAACGCTCATTGACCAGCCTGGGCATACGTTGCCGTGGTTTGACGGTATCCCATGGGTTTCACTCGTCCATGATGGCCCCCATCCTGGACGAACTGGCAGCCGCCGCGCCGACGGCCAAGGCGGTGCCTTCGGATATCCGCTTCCACTCGACCCTGCACGGCACAACATTCGACTCGTCAGACCGCCTCGACGGGGCTTATTGGGCGCGGCACGCGCGTGAGCCGGTGAGATATCTGGAGGCGCTTGAGTCCGTAGCGGTTCGTGAAGGGACGCTATTTGTCGAAGTGGGCCCCGGCACGACCTTGACGGCCTTGACAATGGCGCTGCGGCCGCGAGACACCGCGATTCGCACGATGCGTGGCGAGCGAGATAAATCGCCGGAGCATGAGGTGTGGCACACCGCGCTGCAGAAAATCTGGATGGCCGGTGTGGACATTGACTGGCGCCCGTCGTGGAACCTGCCAGCCAGAGCCATCCCGCTAACACCCTACCCCTTCGACCGCCAACGTCACGGCGTGGCACTTGAGACGCAGGGCAGCACTCCCCGCACCGCTGAACCCGCACGACAGCTTGAGTCGCGAAAGTACAACTCCGTTGCGCAGGCCGCTGCCGCACTTTGGGAGAAGGTCACCGGGACGCCTCCCTCCAGCCAGTATCAGTTGTTCAGTGACGATGGCGGGGATTCCTTGGCGACGTTCCAACTGATTGCATTTGCAGACTCCGAACTCGGGGTCGTGTTGAACGTATCTGACTTCCTGGCTGATCCCACACCGTCGGGCTTATGTACATGCCTGACGGATGCGGGCGCCGCTAATAGCATTCACATTCATCCTAAAGAAGGGAACGCGTAGTCATGGCAACCATCACTCATCCAACGTTCGGTGTCTATGAAGTCGAAACTGTAGTGGTAGACAGTCAGAGTTCATTCACTATCGCCTGCTCGCCCCACCGGCATGCGATGCCCAGCAATGGAGGTATCCGTTGGAGTCGATATAAAACACTGTCGCATCAAAAAGATGAAGCGATCATGTTGGCAAGTGCGATGGATCTGAAACACGGGGCGGTTGCAGGATCTGAGTGCAACACGGTTATTGAATTGAAGCGGGAGCATCATGCCGCATCACCACGGCTTCTTGCATCACTTCGCCCATCACCTCGATCGGGCATTTGAAGTCGAAGCGTTTG
>NZ_JCBCUW010000083.1:0-12668 GCF_059862525.1 Pseudomonas sp. MF08875 | reverse complement strand
GGCTGAAACCTTGGGCAAGGCCGAGTTGAAGGGTCGCACGTTCGGGGATACTGAGTTCGTGATAGGACATAGTGGCAGCACCGTACCGGAAAGGTCAGGTGTTGCACTCAGTTTTTGCGGCCGCCCCCTTTATTGTTCCTGCCTCGGTCAACGCCTCTATGATCAATTCTTTGGATACCCTGCCCAAGTAGTTACCAACGGTAGGAATAAAATGATCTTCCATTTTCAAATTGAGCGCTTGAGCATACTTCTCTGTAAGTTCTTTTGGCTCAATAGACAGACTTACAGACCGAGCGACTGCAAATGCCAACAGGGTATCTAGCTCCGCATCACTTAATGCTGTAAGAGCATCCCACAAGTCCCCATCAGCCGTTGGCAACGCCTCGACCAATTGATCACCGAGTGCAACAAACTCATCTTGTTTAACTTGCCCTGCTTCATCAGTAATCGGGCAACCTGTGCGGGCACCGTAACCGCTACTGATACCCATGTCCGTTGGTGAACCACTCCAATCACTGCGCGTGTCAGTAACGAACTTGCAGACAATTAGAATTTTTGCGGCCTTGGGATTAGTTGCCGTTACAAACTGTGCGGCTAAATTACGGTGCCCAAGTAAAGAGCGACGCAGTGCGTCACTGATTGTGTTGCCCTTACGCCCTGCGGGTTCAGTTTCCCGGCCACCTGAAAGGCGCTCCCCTTCTCCCAGGGCGGAAGTGACATTGGCACGATCTGCGGTACGGACCAGCCCCCGGTCAATGCGCAGCGAACCATAGTGCATGCTGATGATCGCGCCGGCATGCTCCATGACTTCCGGGGCAAATCCTTCTCTGGATGCCTGAATTTTCAGTATTTCAGCCTCCAGCGCGTCAACGCGCTCATCCAGTGCCTCGGCCTGCTCGTCGTCCCCAGCCTCCACGTGGCCTTCGATGGCGGTCTGTGTGTCTTCCAGTTCCTTTTCCAGCGCTTCAAGCTGGGCGGCTGACTCTGCTGACAAATCGGCCAGTTTCTTTGGTGCCCGCCCTAGGCGGTCAAACTGGGTGTAATCAAATTTCGGCCAGACCTCGATCCAACCCCAACCTTCTGCACGCACTTGCTCCCCCAGATCCTGTAGCTTCGCCTCGACCAGTACATCGAGTAGGGCGCCGTCAGATAGCAAGGTGCCCTGCCCGTCTTCTGCAAACAGGTCACGGCGCACACCACCACCGGCCTGCTCGTAGACCTCCACACCGCCTATGAACGCAACACGGGTGTCTTTGCTGGCATCTACCTCCGTTTCGATAACGGCGCGTCGTAGCGCGGCCGGGTCGTTGTTCCAGTGCTGGTCACGAACACGGTTCCACACCATTGTTTGGCGGTCATGATCATCCGTTGCGCACAGGGAAATCAGCTGTTCGGTTGTCAGCTCACCAACGCGGTATTCCTCGATCAATGCCGGAGCTGCTGCGCGTAGCTTGAGGCGGCGCTCAACAACCAGCGTCGTGACTCCGAAGCTGTCCGCGATGCGGTCGATGGTCCAGCCCTGCTCGGTCAATTCTTTGAACGCGTCGAACTCATCGGCCGGGTGCATGGCTTCACGGCTGAAGTTTTCAGTCAGACTGGCGGCCGTGACTGCATCCGCGCCGATAACCAAGCTGGCCGTGGGGTAGTCGTCTGGAAACTTGCCTTGTTCGACCAGTAGAGTGATCGCGTCAAACCGGCGACCTCCTGCCGCTACATCGAAGAATTCGCCGTTGACATGTACGACCAAGTTTTGCAAAAGCCCTTGGCCGGTCTGTTCGTGAGTGCTAAGGATGGAAGCTGCAAGGGACACAATTCCTGCTCGGTAACTGGCGGAATTGCGGCCAGTACGGCGGGCGTTTCTCTCGCTGCGGCGCAGACGGTTAAAGGGAATGACCGTGTTGTATGCGTTTGACATGAAATAACCCCTACAAGTGATGCCCGGAGCGGTAGCCGCCGCTCGTTTCGGGCTTCGGCGCCGGTGTGGCGCCGATGGGTTTATTATACATCCATCGCTATTTTATGTCACTACTTGTCACTACAACAACCATAAATAAATCATCTCACCCACCCACGCATTGAAGCGGTGCAAGCTACGCATTCACTAGTGCAGGACGGCACAAACCGCACTCCAACCGCCTCCGACGCGCTTTCCTGCTTTGGGCTTTGCTGCTGCCTTTCTGTGTGCCTGAGGTGGAGACATGGCTTCGCTGAGCCCTGTACCGTGGCATTTAGGGCGGTCTGGTGGGTAGGTGCAGACAAGAGGGGAATGCATGGCCACAGTGAAGGGCGTGCAGTGCGGGCTATGCCCGCGCGTAGAGCGTTCCGGCCGGAGGCCGAAGCGTTATGTGATTGAAGCCCGAAGGGTCGAGACGGGCCGGCTTCATGGCCTGGCTCGATGCGCAGCACGAAAGCACGGCCCCAAGCGCAGCGCAGGGGAACGCCCGGTACCAGGATCTGCAGAACGCCGGCAGAGCTGGAAGCCTGGAATCAGGGCGTTAGCTAAGGCAGTGTGATGGTAAAAGTAAGTCCATCGAGCGGCTTACCTGCAGCATGAAGTTCTTTAAGCGACTCCGAGATTTCCCCTAGCTGTGTAGCCACCTCGCCAGGGAACCACTCACCGACCTTTACCCAACCTTTAGGTAAAGACTCCATGTGGCCACGTATGCGCTTCATCAGCACACTAACATTTTGTCGATTCAACCCAACCTCAGCTGCTGCCTCAGAAATTGTGGCCCCCATCACCAGTACGAGCCGAGCAGCGGTAATCGATTTCGCGGAGTAAGGCCGTCGCTTATTGTGCGCAACCAGGACCTTCATCACACGCTCAAACTCTTCAGCGCTCATTTCTCCAGTACTGGGCGTGGGGCTGATCAAGCGCACCAGTTGAGCAATTTCACCTGGTGAATAGGCCACTTTGATTTGGGCGGCCATGATCTGCAGCTCTACTTCGTTGCGATTTGCAGGCATGGTGGTGTTTCCAGTTCATTGCCCAGGGAGAATCAACCCCATGGCGGGTGGTATGGTTGGTGTGTGATCCACGGCCGTACAGCCAAGAACAAGTTAACCTTACAACAAAACGTCACCACTTGTCACTACAAACAATTAAATTTAACCACACCTCAGAGTCCTGTGTATTATGATCAGGTGACTTTCGTTATCCCCTACAAGGGCGAAAGAAGCACCCAACCGATGGCCTAGCCGGGCCTACGGTTGAATGAGAGGCCCCCTACTTCGCGTCGGGGGCTTTTTTTTGAGCAAAAAAAACCGCTCTGACCGAAGCCAGAGCGGCCCACCTCTCAGCCTTTACAGGCCATCAAAGTAGTCTCGCAGCAGTTCGTAAACGTGATGAACACGTACACATACCACCACGAAGTCCCACGCACGTCTTAACTTAGACATACCTGGCCCTCCCGTAGTTGGGCCATACCTCCAGTGTGCTTACCGGAACACGCACACCTTCAGAAACACGCTAATGCTCCCTGTGAGGCGGCTGGGCTGATGGTCCTTCTGCATGTATCCGGCACGGGTCTCTAATCCGTGGCAGTCGGTCCAAAATTCGCGCGCTGGCCCGGCCAACCTCAAAGGTGACGAACGCGGAACACTCGCATTCTATGGAAAAAATCGACTTTGTGTTGCGGCGGATGGACGGTATAGAGCGACAGTACGTGGTAAATTGCCTCAAAGCCTTATGGCATAAGCCCTTCACGGGGTAGGATTTTTTTGACGAATAGCAGTTTTGCAACGCCCGTAGATCGTTATTTATGATTTTTCCTTGTAATTGCTTGTACCCGGGCGCTAGAATTCCTGCACACGCTAATGCTCCTTGTGAGAACGCAAGCCCGGCCTCTAACCGATCTTGCACGAAAAGACCGCCCTCTCTAAGGCGGTTTTTTTTCGTCTGCGTTTTTTCCGTTACACGGCCCCCGAGGATTCGCCATGTCGATCACCCTGGACCTCTCCCCGCTTGAGCTCGATGCCCTGGCCGACTTCCGCCGCCTGTACGCCGAGTTTCAGCGCACCACCTCCAGCACGCCCAGTCTGGAGCTGAACAAGCTGTACAGCGCTCTCAGTATCTCGGCGCAGCTCCTGGCCGAGGCCTTGGACAAAGCAGCTCGCGCCCAGGGCGTGTAGCCACAGCCAAAGCACGTCGGCAATCAATCAAAGCTCCAGCTCCAACTGGCGGGCCGTGGCCGCGTTGTCGACCGCCACATACAGCGCCTCGACAGTCGCCGGTGTCAGCGCCCGGGCTGACTCGACGCCTTCCACATAGCCTTCGGCGCGTTCGGTGGCCAGGCTCAGGGTCAATTGGTCTTTAGCTCGGGCCAGGCGCACCAGGTGATTTTCAATATGAGTGCGTATACCGGCCGGCAAGCTGGTGTCGGCCAGATAATCCAGGGCACTCAACGGCGCACCGCTGGCAGGTCACCCAGGATCGCCGCAAGGGTGGCCCAAGGGTCCAACTGTTCAGGATCTGCCAAGGTGCAGCCCTCGATATGCTCAAAGGACTTGGCCACGCTATGCCGGCGGCCAATCTGGCAGCCCAGGCAATGCACATAGGCGCCACGCAGCGCCCAACGTTCCCCCCAGGCAGTCAGACGCTCAGTGACAGCATTCACCTCGCGGCTACGGGCCACGGTGCCCCGAAGGGTTCCCAGTGGGTTTGGATCGACGTGCCGGTAACGTGAGGTCATAGGCCGCTGTCCTTACGGGCGAAACGCTCCTGAGCCTCATCCCAGGCTTTAACACGGGCCTCATGCAACGCCTCAAAGGTGGCTAGATCGATCACTTTGGCTTGCAGTAGCGCCCCGAGCCAGGCCAAGCCGTATTCGCTGGCCAACTCCAGGTCAGCTGCGTAAGTGGTGCGAATGCGATTCAAAATGTCGTTCCAGGCCTCCTGCAGGGAGCCTGTGGGCAGACCGGCGCCCTGAACGGGTTCGTCATGGGTGATAGTGAAGTGTTGCGAGCTGGCCAGTCCGGGGGTGTCGTTCATGGGGCACGTCCTTTACGAGTGTGGAGTCAGTGTGCGTAAAACCACTTTATGGGGTGCTGGTAGGCCAGTCCATGGGGGACTGGTAAACGATGGGTCTAAAAAGGCCTCAAGACCTACGGCAAACGTGGGCGCCTTTTAAACACAAGCGGCGTTATACGAAGTCCTGCGGCTTACCTTTCGGCGCCCAGCAGCTCAGCCCGCCGCGCCGCCGCAGTCGCGTCCAGCTCGACGGCCAATTGCCCTCCCACCGCTTCACTAATCAGCCCTTCGGCATGCAGCGCGGCAATCCAGCCGAGGCTGTGCATGCGCAGCGCAAACAGCTCATCACGGCGCTCGGCCTTGACGATATTCGCGATGTTGTGGCGCGCCCGCATCAGCAGGTCGGGGTGGTCGATTTCAATCATCGGCATGGCGGGGTCCTTTCTGTTCGTGAAAATCCCGGTACCAGGGACTTACCCTTTGGCCTGGGCTGCCGCGATGAGGGCTAAATCCAGATCTGGTTGAGCGATGCGGCTTATCTCATCCGCCAGGCGTAGCGCCGCTGTCACGCGCTCTTCCCGCAGGCTGTCGGTGTTCTGTTCGGCGGGGGCATACAGCCAAGCCCGATAGGCTTCCAGGCTACGCATCAGCGCGGCCTGGGCCTTGGCATCCAAGGTAAGGGTCAACAACGGGGTTTCAGTCGTACTCATGTTGGGGGGCCTTCCAGTCTGTGTTGTGTTGTTGGTTTTTGGTCGCAGCTTCCAGGCTGCGACCTTGACCGGGAAAAACCACCGAGCCGCCATCCGAGGCGCCAGGACCGCATGCACCTTGGCGTCAGCCATAGTCCGGTCTGCTTCGGCGTTGAACTCCCGCCACGGGTCAGCAGGATCGCCCAGCACCAAGGGCGAACCATCCTCATGGAACACCCGGCCATAGCAGCCAGAACAATAACGGCCCAAGTCAGCCGGGGCAGCCATGCAAAAGAGGCAGGTAGCCATCGCTTCTGGATCCTTACTAACAGTTGGTTCGTTATAGCGGCAGCTCGTAGTAACCCAACTCGCCGGGCTCCCATTGAATCGGGCGGCCGTCGAGGCCTTCGTACTCATCGATAGGACCGGCAATGGTATAATCGGCGCCTTCCCGTTCGTCCACCGCCTCCGGCGGACACGCCCAATTCGCCCTTTCTAGCCGTTTACGCGCCTGCTCCCAGCTTTCCCCCGGCCGGGCACCGGCTCGCACTTGGGCGTCGGTCAGCGGCGGCAGCTTTCCAGGTTCAATCGTATGCATAGACGGGATTCCTTTCGGCTATTTTGCCCTGATTTTAGGTTCAACGCGTGAAACCGACCGCCTACAATCGCGCTAGAGGCATTTTCCGGGCCTTGGCATGCCCAAGGCCAGCCAACAAAACCTACGTTGCTCCAGGAAGCGCATGCGCGGCAAGAAATGCTGCGTCAGCGCGACACGATCAAATCGTGTCAGCTATTACGTGTCCAGGATGCCTAAAATCTGTATATGGCACCCTCCCCTGCTTCTTAGAGCCATCAGCGCCGGTAGCTACACGCAATGAGCAAGCCTGTACACCCAGAATGAATTCAATAAGGAATCCCAAGTGGAATTCCTAAAGACACCATAGCTGGTATCATAAAAGAATTCAAATAGAATTCCAAATTGTATCCCTAATAGAATTCCATTTGGAATCCGCATAGAATCCAAATATAGTATCCTAAATGAATTCACAAAGAATTTATTTATGGATTCCTTTTGGAATTCCATGGAATTCATAGAGGATTTCATATATGGTTTCATTATGGAATTCAAAAGGAATTCCAAAAAGAATCCATTTAAGGTTTCAAGGGTTACCAACTACTGAGGGCCTGTGTATGCCAGTTATAGTTTTCGTCTCCCCTAAGGGCGGGGCGGGTAAGACCACTTCCGCTTTGGCACTCGCTGAGCAAATCGCACGGCGCGTACCGGTCACCGTTATTGATGCCGACCCGAATCACCCCATTAAGTCGTGGTCAGAGGGCGGTGACACCCCCAAAAACATGACAATCATCTCGGACGTTACCGACAAGACGATCGGTGAAACGATCGCAGACGCAGCTACAAAGACGCCTTTCGTGATCGTTGACCTGGAGGGCACAGCGGCCACCATCGTTGCGTATGCGATCGCGGAATCAGACTTTGTGGTCGTACCGACCCAAGGTTCGCAACTGGACGCTGAGCAGGCGAGTAGGGCGTTTGCGCTGATCCGGGCCCACGAACGAGGCATTCAGAAACATAAACCTGATTACAAACTGCCTTTCGCAGTTTTGTTCACACGCACATCTGCAGCGATTCAGACTCGGGATACAAGGCATATCCGCAAGAGCTTCAAAGCTGGGGGAATTCCGTTCTTTGAGACGGAACTGAATGAGCGGGCCGCATTCAAGGCAATGTTTTCCTACCGTCAGCCGCTTGAGTTGCTGCCAACTGACGAAGTCTCCAATGTCGGTAAGGCTATTGAGAACGCCGAAGCGTTCGCTCGGGAACTGATATCCAGAATCACCTCAGAGGCCCAGCCACAGCAAGAGAAGGTCACATCATGAGTCGCGTAGATCCGCTGGATAGCTTGAAAAGTTTTGAACCTAAGACAACCACTGAGCAGAAAGCAAAGCAAAGCAACGCAGAAGTGGAAGAAATGGCGAACCAACACGGGTTTGTCGGCCGACAGGTAACCCCTCTAATAGTCCCAGTTGACCGGTCAAAACGACGTCATAAAACCGGACGCAATGTCCAGATCAACATCAAAGGCGAGCAGGAAACCAAGGATGAGTTGTACCGCGTTGCTGACGATATCGATCAGCCGTTGGGGGAAACACTCAAGCGGGCCTTGGCAGCCTTACGACGTGAGCTGGAGACAGAACCACGTTAAGCGTCGGCCATAAGGGAGGGGGAGGGCAGTGAGATTGAACGTAGAGAAACTCAACGCTGCGGTGGTCAGCCTTTTGAGTAAGCGCAAAGGAAACAGCTGGTCTCGTCCAACTTTTCACCAGGTTCTTCACCAGGGGATGGTTGGCGGGGTCAGACTCGCACCTTGGATGCCGTTTGGATTGCTGCTGGTTGGTGCCTTAGGTGACTATGAAAACATGCGGCAGTATTTGCTGACAGCCACCACCGACCAAATGAGCCGTACGGTCTTGCTCAGCATCGCTGGTGGCTTCGTTTTCGGAGCGATAGCGCAAGTGCTGGTCGATATCGCCACACCTAAGCTGCCAAGCTACAGGGATGGAATACTTCAAAGCGATCGTTTACCAGCTGCTGCCTGGTACTGGGATTTACCACACGATGGGCGCGACTTGGCAATCCGAGAGGTGACAACTGCACGTTGCACACCGAATGCGGATACACGCTGGGCATTGGACGATCTGCTCAAGGAGTTGACACGTGGCGAGAATATGGGTGGTTCAGATCTGTTAGACCACAAGATCGGACGGCTGCTGAGGCTTCAGTCTCAACAGCTAAAACCTACCCAAAAGCTGGACGATGCGATCCAGTTATTGTCGTTACGCTACCGGGGTTTGCAATCCAGTTACGAATGGTCTGTGAAGACTGAAGAGTCCTCACCTGGATTTAAAGCCTTTGTGACCGTGCGGCCAACACCGAAAAACGGTGATCTAGAGGCTACACCATGGAGCCGTTGCTTGGTCGCAGAGGGTCCGTCAGAGGCTTTGGCCGTCACCATAGCAGCCATCACCCGCGAGACTTGGGCGTTCACAACCTGATGTCCAGTGGAGCGAAAACGTACGCTAAGGTGGCATCGCTCCAGAAAACGGATAATAAAGCACGTTAAGCGGTGGGCCGTGATCATGATGGCCCACACCGGCGCCAAATTGATCACTGGTACAGATTCATACACCGTGATCGCATCATGAACAAATTCATCAATTCCGGTCACTACACGACAAAACCCGCCGTATTGCTCGCAAGCCTGATAAGTGGTGATAAAATAGGTTATCACCAATTATTGCCGTTTATCGGCTTTAGGACCAGAGACGGCATTTGATGTTGTTTTTGTGACTATAGACGTGGCCAATGATCGCAGCCGAGTCAATCATGAGGACGACATGCAAGAACTGACGAAAGCCCAACATAATGATCAGCGTCGGCTCACTGCGGTCGAATTTCAGACGCTGGCCAAGGTTCCAGCCGCGGTCGAGTGGTTTGCCAACCTAGACAACCCTCGGACCCGACGTGCCTACCAAAATGACCTGGAAGACTTCTGCGGTTTTGTGGGATTGGCTTCGGCCGATGAATTTCGCGTGGTCACCCGATCACATGTTTTGGCCTGGCGCGCCCAGCTCGAGCATCGCGGTTTGGCAGGAGCGACGATCCGACGCAAATTGGCGGCGCTGGCCAGCCTCTTTGATCACCTTCTGGAGAGCAATGCGATCGCCGGGGGCAATCCAGTGCATGGGGTAAAACGTCCCAGGATAGAAAGCAATGAAGGCAAGACGCCGGCGTTGGGTGACCACCAGGCGAAGGCGCTGCTCGAGGCGCCGGATGAAACAACACTTAAAGGGCAGCGCGACCGGGCGCTATTGGCTGTTCTTCTCTATCACGGACTGCGCCGTGAAGAAGCGGCGCTGCTGCAGGTGAGCGACATTCAGGAGCGCCGCGGTATTCAGCATCTGAAGGTTCACGGCAAGGGCGGCAAGGTGCGATACCTCCCGTTGCACCCGATCGCAGCCGGGCGTATTCATCAGTACCTGGAAAACTCAGAGCATCATCTGGCCGAACGGAAGGTGCCACTGTTCATGCCGCTGCGAGGTAAATTGACCGGCGCCGGTATCACGGCAAACGGCATCTATGCCGTCGTCACGGCCTACGCGAAAAAGGCCGGGATTGAGGTCGACGGCCTTGGGGTTCATGGACTCCGAGCAACGGCAGCCACCAACGCCTTGGAGCATGAAGCCGATATCGCCAAGGTCCAGGCCTGGCTGGGTCATGCCAACATCAGCACGACCAAGATCTACGATCGGCGGGAGAACCGGCCGGAGGATTCACCCACCTATAAAGTGAAGTATTAATTGAAGTGATCGAGGCCTAAGCGGCAGCTCACCCACGCGCACTGCCAAGGATGTGGTGCAACGCTGCCCATGGATGATGACCTTCCACATCGCTGGCTGGACAGGTGTCGGCATGTAGAAAGGGGCTTTCGCAGTCTTCCAGCGCTTGGCTTTCCATGCAGCCAGTGCATACAGCACGTCCGGCAACGATCGACCATCGACCGTTCCATTCCTCAACACCTCGTTCAGTCTCCACTGTTTCGACTCCTCAGCGTACGTTTGTTAGATGCTGAAGGTAGCGCTGTGCGGGCCGGTTTGATACGCCCAAAACCATACCCTTGTTTGAGTTGTAAGCCATGCGCACCAACCAACAAAGCGACGCCTGTTGGTCGGCTTATTAACGGCAGCTTTCGGCCATAAGCAGACCTTCGCCCGCATATTTACGATGCCCTACCGTTCTAATTGGCGTTGCCTCAGAATATCGGTCCACTAGCGGCTGGATGGAACCACCATGCGCATCGTCACAGACTCCCGGCCAAACGAAATCCTCAGGCTGGCGTTACGGGAATACGTCCAGGGTGTACCGTACCTCGGCCCCATTTTTCGTTGAAATGTTCCATCAAAGATTTATGAGGCGTGGCGGCTGTATGTTGGCGAAAATATCAGGTGTGTATTCTTCTGGTTTGCGCCACTGACAAAGCCAGTGGCGTAAGCCAGCCTATTAATTATTTGACGTTACGGCTTGGCAACGTGCCAGACTTGGTTGACGCCGTCACCGGTTGTATCCCCTGGCTTGGTATCTTTGACCCAGCTGTAAAGTGGCATGCCTTTGTATGCCCATTGTTTTGTGCCATCGTCTCGAGTGACGACAGAGTAATCATGACCCGCTTTAGCGTCTGCGGATACCGGTAAAGGTGGCCAGTTTGAAGCGCATGGCCCATTGCAGACCGACTTGCCCGAGGTGTCCTTACCGAAGGTATAAAGAGTCATTCCTTTCGCGTCTACGAGTACTTTTCCCTTGTCCGTTTCAGCAAGCTTGACTGGCGCATCGGCGAGCGCCAAACCCGACATGCAGCTGGCGGCAACAGCGACGGTGAGAATCATCTTTTTGAACATATGTATTTCCTTTGGTCATTTTTAATTTTTAGAAGACCCACCTGCTTTTGAAACGGCAAGCGATCAGACAGTAGACGAGCCACAAACAGGTTAATTCGATTCCGTAGAAAAAACGTCCCGATATCATTTTTTGCTGGAATGCTGGGCTCCCCCCCGGACCCTGTGCCTTCCTCAATTGAGCAAAGCGACGCTCACGGTCAAGCATCACTAGCTCATCTCAATGAGCGACGGCGATTCATCATCCAGGACTCATCACTTTCACTCATTATTATTCACTTGGTCGTGGAGTATCAGCAGGCCCCATGAAGGCCTGCGCTATTCAATCAGTCGGCCTTGAGCGTCGACACCACCTTGTTGCTGGCGAGATCGACTGTGGAGATACTCAAGTCCTCATTGAGGACATACGCCTTCGACTTGTCTTTGGTGAAGACAATGGCCTGGCGGGGTGCCTTCAAACCGGTCACAGTGGTGGTCACTTTCAGCGTTTTGGTGTCGATCACTGAAAGGCTGTTGTCACCGAGGTTACCCGAGTAGACGTGCAGCCCGTCTGGAGTGAGGGCTGCGCCGTAGGGGTCTTTGCCAACCATGACGGTGGTTGTGATGGCGCGTTTTTGAGTGTCGACAACTGCGATGCTGTTACTGCCGCTGTTAGCCGCGTACAGCGTATTGCCGTCCGCCGATATGGAGATGGCGCGCAACTTGTTGAAGCCAGTGATCTCACCTTCAATCGTATTGGTCTTGCTGTCGACCAAGGTAATTTTGTCCCCAAGAAAGTTGGTGACATAGACGGTTTTGCCGTCAGGGCTTACTCGGATGCCCTGGCGCGGTTGGGAGAAGCCAGGTACCACAGCTACTGGCCGCTGGTGATCAAGGTCAATGACCGACAGCGTGCTGGCCGCTTCATTGTTGACGTAGAGCAGGCTTCCGTCCTTGCTGAGTGTGGTACCAAAAGCACCTGCACCCAACGGAATATCTGCGATCACTTTTAAAGTCTTGGTGTCAATCTTGCGCACGACCCCCAAACTGCTGTCGGAGAGGTAGAACACATCGCCAGTTGGCGAAAACACAATATTTCGCGGCGTGACGTAGCCGGTGAGAACCTGGCGAACCTTACCGGTTTTCAAATCATAAACCACTACATCTGGACGCTGACTGTAAGAGACCACCGCCGTCGTTTCATCAGGGCTGACGGCCAGCGAGTTGTTGTGAATATCGCCGTCAAACGTCCAGCGATCTTGCGCGGCCCACGCGCTCATCGATGCGGCCAACGCAACACCCAACGTCAGGGCTGTGACGGTTTTCTTTATCACATTCATCAGAGTTTCCTCATAGGGTAAGCAAGGCACCCAGTCGCGCCTTGGCATATACAACTCGTTCATCGCTGCAGGGCAATGAGTTGACTTTATGCGTCCTGAATTCAACACATAAGTGCAACGCTCACCCCTGTATGCACTTCGTACGGCGTCTTCCAGCCCAAGCGCTTGCGCGGGCGTAGATTGATCCTCGCTACTGTCCGATTGACGGCTTCGACGGTC
>NZ_JCBCUW010000082.1:0-12925 GCF_059862525.1 Pseudomonas sp. MF08875 | reverse complement strand
CTGAGTCAGCTGCCGGTAATGCGTAGTCATCTGCGCTTGAATCCTTCGGTGTGAGAGCCTGGATTCTACCGGTGGCTGGCTCTCTGCCTCTCGTTTCAAGCGTTGCGCTTATTCTATGAATTCAGGCGCCGTTATGTCGTTCCGGAGATTCCCCCTGGCGGTGTCGACATGTTTGCCTGTAATAAGGCATTTCGAGACACCCTACTGACGCTGGATGAACGACACAGCTCTCTTATTGCGCAGATTTTCTGGCTAGGTTTCCGCAGAGAAACTGTCAGCTATTCGCGCAAAGAGCGCCAGCACGGCAAGTCCGCCTGGACGATGCGCAAGAAAGTGAATTACTTGATGGACAGCATCTTTTCCTTCACCGACTTACCGATACGTTTACTGACCCGGGTAGGCGCCAGCGGAGCCGCATTGGCTGCGGCCATCAGCTTGATCGTGCTAGCGGCTAAACTGCATGGCTCGATCGATGTGCCAGGTTACGCCATGACCATTCTCATGATTAGCTTCCTGGGCTGCCTGAACCTGCTAGGCCTCGGTATCGTCGGATCGTACGCCTGGCGCACCTACGAGAACACGAAGAACCGGCCACTGGCCATTCCTATGCGTATCGATAGCTTCGGGGCAGAGCATGAGTAATCCAAGAAACTACTTCGTTCATGACAAAGGGCTGTGCGAATCGCAGCACATCGGCCGCGGTGCAAGCATCGGGGCTTTTTCCCATGTGTCATCCGGTGCCCGCATCGGCAGTGAAACCCAGGTATGCAATAACGTATTCATTGAAGATGATGTTGTTATCGGCGATCGGGTAATCCTGCAATGCGGCGTTCAAGTGTGGGACGGCATGACCATCGAAGACGACGTCTTCGTTGGTCCCAATGTGACATTCACCAACGATCGGTTCCCTACAGCCGCGGCACACCCTCTGGGTGATTCGAGAACCATTGTCCGTAAGGGCGCGTCACTTGGGGCTAACTCGACCATCCTGGGCGGCATCACCATCGGCGTAAACGCGATGATTGGTGCCGGCTCGATGGTCACCCGATCAATCCCACCGAACGCGATCGTGGAAGGCAACCCCGCGAAAATCATCGGTTATGTTGACGCAAAACCCAATGGCACGACCAGTAACTCATCGATCCTGCCTTCAACAGCAGCCGTCACCGCCACTTCTGTAAAGGGCGTGACCCTTCACAACATGAACGAAGTGACTGACATTCGTGGCAATCTGTCGGTAGGTGAGTTCAACCGTGAAATTCCTTTCATTGCCCAACGCTACTTTCTGGTCTATGGCGTTCCTACCGCAGAAACCCGCGGCGAACATGCTCACCACAAATGCCATCAGTTCCTCGTTGCAATCAAAGGCACTATCCATGTTGTAGCTGACGATGGAGAAAACCGTGAAGAGCTGATATTGGACAAACCCAACTTGGGGCTTTACTTGCCACCCATGACATGGGGTATTCAGTACCGGTACTCCAGTGACGCGGTCCTCATGGTCTTCGCCTCTGATTATTACGACTCATCCGACTACATCAGAAATTACGACGACTTCGCCGAATTGGTCAGCAAAAAAAGAGTTACGCTCGATGCATGAGTTACTGGCAAGGCTTTCACGCATTCAGTTCGCACGCTTTTTACTGTCGGGCGGTTTTAATACCGCCCTGACCTACGCGCTCTATCTCGCCCTTCTACAAGTAGCCAGCTATCAACTTAGCTACGCCATTGCTTATATTACCGGCGTAGCTTTATCTTATTTTCTCAATCGTTTTTTTGTATTCAAAAGTCATAGAGGGGCACAATCGCTACTACTTCTCCCACTCCCCTACATCGTTCAATACCTCATGAGTGCTGCTATTTTATGGATTTGGGTCTCCTGGCTAGGCCAGAGACCGGAGATTGCCCCGCTCATTGCCATTATCGTAACGCTACCCGCTACATTTGCGTTATCGAAAATAGCCTTTATGAAACGCAATACGTCATGACATGAAGACGGATTGCATACGCAAGATATAAACCAACGGCAAGTCCAGAACGCCCCATCCCGCGAATAACCACATCATAATCGGACCAGAGAAATGAATAGCAAAAAGCACATACAAAGTCGCATAGACTTTCTGGACCTGATGCGAATATTCGCCTTTTGGACATAAATTTTACCCCACACTAGCAGCATGGGCACAAGATCCCAGCCTCCATATAACCATCCGCTACTTCATAGAAGGCATAATGCCCCTGTGTCGCGGTGGCGCTGCCGGCGTGGTCGTCTTCTTCTTTATCTCCGGATATATAATAACTCACGTTTTACAAAAAGAGTCACCGACTGACTTTCTTATTAAACGAGCATTTAGAATCTACCCTCTTTATATTTTTGCCATCCTCACCGAAATGCTCTTTGGATGGGTGGCCCAAGGTATTGCCCTCCCCTCCCTATCCATAATAATCCCGCGCTTGTTTTTGATTGGGGATTTTTTCGACACCAACTATGCTCTCGCCGGAGTAGAGTGGACCCTTCGAGTAGAAGTACTTTTCTATTTATTTATGGCCGCCCTCAAAAAAGCTGGGCTACTCAGCAAACCTGCACTACTCCCAATTGTATACGTAGCCTGCACCGCCCTGCTCTCCGCTGCCAAACCATTCCCCTCCTTCACCGCCTGGAGTACTGGATACCTGAATCTTTACGGGCCCTTCCTATTAATTGGCTCACTCATTTATCTTTGCGAACACAAACTCATCAGTCGACAATATGGCACTGCAGCAGCTGGTTTTATATTCATATCATTTTTGCTCCTCATAGCAAAAATACAACCTAACTGGAGCAATTCAAACTACGCTCTATTTGCAATAATTTTATTCACCGCCGCGTGGTGCCTGCGCGAAAAATTAACTTGCGGTCCGGCAGCTCGACTATTATCCGAACTTACCTACTCAGTTTATATTTTTCACAACTGGCTGTGGAGCTATCTAAACCAATTAGCTGAACGGATCGGAATTACACTCCTTCCTCAGGGCATACAAATAGTTCTCGCTCTTTTGCTGATCTGTTATGTAACTCATATAGCTATCGAGAAGCCTGGCGCGACTCTCGGGCGAAAAGTCATTAGTAAACTCCGCAATAAAAACGGCAAAGACATGCCTCGTTCCTTAGCCACATAACCATCGGACAACCACTACATCTTAAAAATATCACCTCTGCTCATGACCAAGAGAATATTAGACATGCGACTTGAGTCAAAATCCATACGACTAAGACTAATTGAAAGCGCCGATGCCGAATTCATCCTTAAGCTTAGAGTGGACGAAAGATACAATCAATTCCTGTCCACCGTCACACCCAACATTGAAATGCAACGAGAGTGGATAGCATCTTACAAAAACGATGAACATAAAAAACTTCAGTACTATTTTATTATTGAAAGAAACGACGGCACACCGTGCGGGACGGTTCGACTTTATGATTTCAAAGGTGACTCATTCACGTGGGGCAGCTGGATACTAAATGAAGACAAAACACCATACTCCGCATTAGAAAGTGCATTTTTAGTGTACCGATTTGCATTCGACATCCTCAAACTTAACAAATCGCACTTTGAGGTCAGAAAGGGAAATTCAAAGGTTGTCTCCTTCCATCAAAAAATGGGAGCGGTCCAAACGGGAGAAAACGATATAGAGTTATTTTTCGAAATAACTAAAGAAGCGGTTGCTGTTACCCGAAGCAAGCTATCCAGCAAGATTTCCTAACCGAAACTTGCCAGCTACTCTAGGCCCCGCCCTTCCCTGCGCGCAGTCTGGGCACCACGATTGTGGAGAAGTTTTAGCAGCACCCATGAATGTCTATGACCTGACAGATCATTGAGGCTTGGAGCACACAGGCTTAGCCTCGCTGCTTCAACCCTTCACCCAGGCTTCAGTCATGAGCAATCTGCCATTAGTTCTGCCCGACCACGAGCGGGCATTGACGAGCATCGCGCCAAGTTACAGCGAGCGTTGTTACCGCCAAGCCCGCGGTTTGGATCGCTTGCCCCTTTCCCCTCAAGGCCTGAGTGGCATCTGTGCACGCCTCAGCCCAATCAATCTCTGCAACACTCCCAACCTGAGGGGAGCACCATGAACACGCCTTATCCGGCTCTGTTTGCGTTAGTGGGTTTTACTACCTACACAGTGTTCACCTTGCTGAACGCCGAGCAATCGTTGTTGCAGTTCGGCCTGCATTTGATGTCGCGGCCAGACACCGCCCAAGTGGTGATAGACCTTTATCTGATGGCTGCCCTGGCTTGTATGTGGATGACTAGGGATGCGCGCGCCCGAGGTAAAACCCTGGTGTCGGTGTTGCCCTATATTCTGCTCACGATGGTTTTCGTCAGCATCGGTCCGCTGCTCTATATCGTGGTAAAAGGTTTTAAAGCCCCCCCTGATAAGCCCTGAGCGCCTCTGTGTGCAGGCGTTGATTGAGATACAGCACGTTGATAAATCGGATCACTCTTGAGTGTGCCCCACAGCCAAACGACCGGCACGTCCAAAGAGACTTGAACCTGGGCTTCGATTGATGACCACGCGAGTGGTGGTGTTGCATGTGGGCAACGTTGGGCATCTGGAGACGCCACATCCCTGCTCCTGAAGCCGTACTCGGCCTCTTGAAAACCTACTACCTCCCTCTACTAGAGCGTTCAATTCACGGCTGCCTGTTCGGCATTACTCGCGTTATGTCTTAACATAGTCGGTTGCCGAAAGAACCGTCATGGCCAAAGCCATGAAGGGCTTTCATCCTTTACAAATAAGTGTGGTGAAGATGAACAAGCCTTTCATTTCGCTGTGCCCTGAAATTACTCGGGCGCACGCGCTGACGCTGATGGATTGGTTGGAGGATGAGCGCGTGACCTGCTATCTGAGCGATTCGCGTCATGTCTCCCGCTCTATCGAGCAAGTCGTCGATAGGACTCAATCGCCGATCCTGACCCATCTATTCAACCGGGGCGGCCGATTCTTCATGGCCTATGATCGGCATGATGCCCCGGTGGGCTTTGTCCGTCTCATCAAGACCGGCGCAAATTGCGAGATAGTTCTGGTCATCGGAGACAGCGACAAATGGGGCCGAAACCTTGGGGCCCGGACGATCCGCGAAGGCATGAAGCTGGCCTTCCTCGACATGCGGGCCGAGAAGCTCATCGCCAAGATCCACCCGGACAACGCGCGCTCGCTGAAAGCCTTTCTGCGCAGCGGCTTTCTGCTTGAGAGCGAAACGCCGACATTGAAGTCATTTTCCATGACGGCGGGGCGCTATCTCCAGTTCTTGCGCGAAGGTGCCGTGGGCGACTCCACCAGGATCTACATCACTGAAATCGACAAGGCCAAGCTCGAGAGTCTGATCGTGCTCGAGCAAGGCTCCGCCGTTGTTGAACTCGAACATGAGCTTGAGCGAGCCATTGTCGTCAAGCCGCAGCAGGTGGCGTGCAATGTCGTCACGATGAACTCCAGGGCCTTGCTGCAACTGGACGACGAAGAGATCGAAGTGGCCTTGGTTTACCCTGAAGACGCGGACAGCAACGCCGGCAAGTATTCCGTGTGCTCCGACATCGGCGCCGCCATCCTGGGCTATCAGGAGGGGGACGCCATCGACTGGCGAATTTCTGATCGGACCCGCCGGATTGAGATCAGGAAAGTGCTTTACCAGCCGGAGGCTGCGGGCGACTTCCACCTATAACTGCGCCTTTAGCTCAGTGTTCGTCCATCAGGCGCGAGGATGCCGGTGGGAGGCTTCAGGACGCTGCGGGGACTGTCACGAGGAAAGGCACGGTACGAATTTTGTCGCCACCCTTGAATTGAATCCACAAGGCATAAGGCCCCGCATGCGCGGGCTTGGCATGCAGCATCAACTGCGCCGACACCGCGCCCGGGTCACCATGACCACCGTGGGCGACCTGCCCCGGCATCGGCGCCGCCATGGCATGCGCATGCACATAGTCCAGCTCATCGGTACTGACGAAAACCGCATGGGCCGCCACCCCCAGGTAGGTGTCCAGGTCCTGGGCAGGCTTGCCGTCCTTGAGCACGGTCAGCGACATCATACTTTCGCTGCCGGCACGCAGGGCCGAAGTGTCCAACTTGACCGTGTAGGGGCCATCACTGCCTTGCTCCGGTTTGGCCGGCGCCTGGGCCGCCGGATCGGTGCCGCCCTGCACCGGCACCTCAAAGCGCACTACCTGCTGGCCGAGCCCGCTCGGCACGGCATCGGCATAGACGTAATAGGTCCCGGGCTGGGGAAATTTCATCGCGACCTTGAAGCGACCGTCAGCGCCCAGCTTGGCCGCATGCTCATGGATAAAACTGGTGAAATGGCTGTCGGTCGCCAACACATGAAGGCGCTGGGTGAGTTCTTCGTCAAACTGCACGATCGGTTGACCGGTGGCCTTATCGGTGAAGGCGATCGACAACTCACGTGTCAGTGGGCCGGTTTCTTTGACGATCAGCGCGCCCACCGTCTTTTCGCTCTCGCCGGGCAGCGCGAACGTGCCTTTGATGCTTTCCTGGGCTGCCATCGTCGGCATTGTCGCCGCGCCTACCACTGCCAGGCCAACGGTCAGAACTTGCTTGGTATCCATATGGGTTACTCCTTATTCAATAAATGGTGGCTGGCGCCAGGAAATCTGCCGCCTAGCCGTCCTTCGCCGAACACCGCAGGCGCGGCGCTTGGGTACAACAACGGTGTCTAGCGCAGTGCCGCAGCACCGCTGCACACCTGCCCCGCCTGCTCGCAGATCTGCCAGCCACCGCCCAATGCCTTGTAGATGCCGACCACCGCCAAGCGCTGCTCGGTGCGCGCCACGGTCAGTGCGCGGCGGCTGCTGAAGTCCGCACGTTCGGCCTCCAGGACGTCCAGATACACCCCCTCACCTTCCGTGAAACGCGTGCGGGCCAACCTCGCCGCCTCACGATTGGCCGCCGCCTCCAACAGTCGCAAGCCCAGGGTGCTGCCTGCTGCACTGTTGGCCTGGAACGCGTCATCGGTTTCTTGCAGGGCGCGCAATACGGTCTGGTCGTAGCTAATCAATGCCGCCTGGGTACGCGCCTCGCTGGCGGCGATCCGCGCACGTACGCGCCCAGTGTCCAACAGCGACCAGCGAATAACCGGTGCGATAAAGTTCGACTGCATGCCCGAGTCGCCCAAGGCGCCGAGGCTTCCGGCCAGCAGACCGATGGAACCCTGCACCTGGATATCCGGATACAAACCGGCTGTTTCCACGCCAATCTGCGCGGTCTCGGCCGCCAGCACACGTTCGGCTGCTGCGATATCGGCACGCCGGGCCAGCAAGCCGGCCGGGTCGCCCACCTGCAGGGTGCGCAGGTTCAAGGTCTCACGGCCGGGCCGGGCCAGCGGTGGCTTGAACCCTTGTGGCGCCTGCCCCAGTAGTACGGCCAACGCGTTGGTGGTGGTTGCCCGACGCCGCTCTAGGCCAGGTGCTACCGCCTCGACATTGCGCAGCAAGGCCTCGGCCCGCAGCCGATCGAATTCAGTGGCGGCGCCTACGCTGACCAAGTGCTCCACCAGGCCCAGGCTCTCGCGCTGGCTTTGACTGATGTCCGCCACCACCGCCTGCTCGGCTTCGACCCCTTGCAGCTCGAACCAGGTCGCGGCGACGGTGGCGGCGACGCTCGCCTGCACGCTGCGCAGCAATGCCTGGCGCGATCCCGCCTGGGCCTGCGCCGCCTCCACCGAGCGCCGGACACGGCCAAACAAGTCGATCTCCCAGGCGGCATCTACGGCCGCGCGAGTGGTTTCCTGTGAGCGCTGCTGGCCGAACGGGGTCTCGACCTCGCTGCGCCGTCGGTGTTCATAACCGAGGGCAGCACCGCCGCTGGGCAAGAATCCCTGGCGGCTCTCGCGCAACATCGCCTTGGCTTCGTCGAGCCGCGCGGCGGCGATGCCGATATCGTGGTTGGCCGCCAGCGCCTGCTGGATCAATTGGCTGAGGGCCGGCTCATCGAACACACGCCACCACTGCACCTCGACATCGCCCGTACCAAGGCCGGTAATGGGCGCGCCGAAGCTCGCCGGCCGTTGCGCGGCGGGCAACACCGGCGCGGAATAATCGGGCCCGACTGCGGCGCAGCCAGCCAGCAGGAGCGACGACAACAGAAACGCTTGATAGGCCAGTTTCATGACACGCGCTCCTCCAGCTGCAGCTTCGAACTCGAACCCTTGCGCTGTAAGCGCAGCGCAAGGTTGCGCATCACCACGTAGAACACCGGCGTCAGGAACAGGCCGAACAGGGTCACCCCCAACATCCCGGCAAACACCGCAACCCCCATGGCATGGCGCATCTCGGCCCCGGCGCCGCTGGCAAACACCAGCGGCACCACACCGGCAATGAACGCCAGCGAGGTCATCAGGATCGGCCGCAAGCGCAACTGGCACGCCTGGATAACCGCTTCCAGCGGGTTGGCGCCTTCGGCCTCAAGGCTGCGAGCGAACTCGACAATCAGGATGGCGTTTTTCGCTGCCAGGCCGACCAGTACCACCAGCCCGATCTGTACAAACACGTTGTTATCGCCGTCCACCAACCAAACGCCGATGATCGCGCTGAGCAGACACATGGGCACAATCAGCAAGACCGCCAGGGGCAGCAACCAACTGTTGTATTGCGCGGCTAGGATCAGATAGGCCAGCAACACACACAGCGGGAAAATGAACAGCGCCGATGACCCTGCGAGCTTTTGCTGGTAGGTCAAGTCCGTCCATTCATAGGTCACGCCCTCGGGCAGTACCTCCTGTGCCAGGCGCTCCATGAGTGCAACGGCTTGCCCGGAACTGACCCCGGGCATCGCTCCGCCGGAGATGTCGGCCGAAGGATAGCCGTTGTAATGAATCACCCGATCGGGTCCGGAACTCGGTGTGACGGTGACAAACGCCGACAACGGCAGCATGTCCCCGGCCGCGTTACGCACCTGCAGGCGGCCGATGGCTTCGGCCTGCATGCGGTGGTCCGCATCGGCCTGGGCAGTCACCTTGTAGGTGCGGCCGAAACGGTTGAAGTCGTTGACATACAGCGAACCGAGGTAGACCTGCAAAGATTCGAACACATCCGCCAGTCGCACCCCCTGGCTCTTGACCTGGGTGCGGTCGATATCGACATTCAGTTGGGGCGCGTTGACGTCCAGACTGGTCATCAACCCGGCGACCTGGCCCGACTCGGTGGCTTTTGTCATCAGCACCTGGGTGTGCTGCACCAGAGCCTGGAGCCCGACCCCGCCACGGTCCTCAACCTGCAGTTTGAAGCCTCCGGTCACTCCAAGGCCGGGCACTGGCGGCGGTGGGAATACGCCGAGGAAACCGTCGGGAATGCTCGCGAACTTGGCTTGCAGGCGCCCGGCGATGGCAACCGCAGCCATGTCGGGAGAAGTACGCTCCTTGAACGGATCGAGCATGACGAACATTACGGCAGCATTGGGTACGTTAACGAAGCCGTTGACCGACAGCCCAGGGAACGCCACCACACTTTCGACTCCAGGCTCATCCAGGGCGATTTTCGACATCTGCCGCACCACCGCATCGGTACGATCCAGGGAGGCCGCATTGGGCAACTGGGCGATGCCTACCAGGTAGTACTTGTCTTGCATCGGCACGAAGCCCGCCGGTACAGCGCTGAAGCCGAACCAGGTCAGCGCCAACAAGCCGCCATAGACCAACAGCGCCGCCCCGCGACGGCCCGCTACCTTGCGCACCGTGTTGCCATACGCCTGCGGTGCCCGCTGGAACGGCCGGCTCAGCATTTGCACCAGGTGCGCGGCGCGTCCGCGCAGGCTACGCGGGTCATGCACCACAGCAGCGTCGCGCGGGCGCAGCAACAGGCCGGCGAGTGCCGGGCTGAGGGTCAAGGAGTTGACCGCCGACAGGATCGTGGAAATCGCAATGGTCAGCGCGAACTGCCGATAGAACTCACCTTGCAGGCCACTGAGGAAGGCGGTCGGGATGAACACGGCAGCGAGCACCGAGGTGATCGCAATGATCGGCCCGGTGACCTCGCCCATCGCTCGCCGCGCAGCCTGCGTCGGCTCCTCGCCGTTCTCGATATGTCGCTCGACGTTCTCGACCACCACGATTGCATCGTCGACCACAATCCCGATGGACAGGACCAGGCCGAACAACGACAGGGTATTGAGGGAGAAGCCCATCAAATGCATGACCGCAAAGGTGCCGATGATCGACACCGGCACGGCCATCAACGGGATCAGCGACGCACGCCAGTTACGCAGGAACACCACCACCACGAGGACCACCAGCAGGATCGCTTCCATCAGAGTGATGGCCACTGACTCCAGCGATGCACGCACAAACACTGTCGGGTCATAGGCAATCCGCGACACCATGCCCTCGGGGAAATTGGCCTCCAGGCGCTGCATGGTATCGCGCACCGCCTGCGCCACATCCAGCGCGTTGGCGCCCGGGCTCTGAATGATCTGCAAGGCAACGGCCGGCTCGCCGTCCAACAGGCTGCGCAGCGCGTAGGCATCGGCGCCCATTTCGACACGGGCCACATCGCGCAGACGCGTGACCTGGCCGTTATCACCGGTGCGGATGATGATGTCGCCAAACTGCTCCTCGTCCGTCAGGCGCCCGAGGGTATTGACCGTGACCTGGAACGCCGCGCTGGAGTCTGGCGCCTGGCCGACCGAGCCAGCCGCCACTTGCACGTTCTGCTCCCGCACCGCGGTAATTACATCGCCTGCGGTCAAACCACGAGCGGCGATCAGGTCCGGGTCGAGCCACAGACGCATGCTGTACTCGCCCGCGCCCCACACCAACACGTCGTTGATCCCTGGAATCCGCGACAACTCGTCGCGTACCTGGAGGTAGGCATAGTTGGAGATGTAGAGCGGGTCATAACGTTGGTCGGGCGACAGCAGGTGGACCACCATGAGGATATCCGGGGAGGTCTTCTGCGTAACCACACCCAGGCGCTGCACCTCTTCGGGCAAGCGCGGCAGAGCCCGCGAGACGCGGTTTTGCACCTGGATCTGCGCCATGTCCGCGTTGGTGCCCTGGGCAAACGTCGCGGTCAAGATCATGCGGCCATCGGTCGCCGATTGCGACGTCATATACAGCATGCCCTCGACCCCGGTTATCACCTGCTCAAGTGGCGCCGCCACCGTCTCGGCGATCACCTGGGGGTTGGCGCCCGGATAAGAAGCCGTCACTTGCACCGTGGGTGGCGTCACGGCGGGGTATTCGCTGAGCGGCAAATGAAAGAAAGCCACGATGCCAGCGATCATCATCAACACTGACAGCACGATGGCGAAGATCGGCCGGTCAATGAAAAAGCGTGGGAAGCTCATTGCACGCCCCCCAACACCAGCGGCGCATCCAACGGCGCCCCATCAATGCTGGCGGCCAGTGGCGTCACCTGCATGCCGGGGCGCACTAGCCCCTTGACCACAATGCGCTCGCCCGGTTGCAGGCCCTGCTCAATCACGCGCAAGCCGTCGGCCATCGGCCCCAGTTCGACGGGGCGGTATTCGGTCTTGTCGTCTGCGCCGACCACCAGCACATAGCGGCGGCCCTGGTCAGTGCCAATCGAGTGGTCGGCCACCAACACCCGGGGTTGCGGCGCGCCGGTGTCCAGCTTGACCTTGGCGAACAGCCCCGGCGTCAGGCGCCCATCCGGGTTGTCGACCACGGCACGCGCACGCACTGTGCCGGTCTTGCGGTCGGCCGCATTCGCCAGGAAGTCCACCCGCCCGGCGCGTGCATAGCTTGCATCGTTAAGCATCGCCACCATGACCTTGGCGGCCTTTTCCCCTTTGGACGCGGCAACCTCCCGAGTCGCGGCAAGCGAGCGCAGATAGGTGCGCTCGTCGACATCGAAATACACATGCAACGGGTCGATGGAAACGATCGTCGTCAGCGGCGTCACCCCACGGGTGACGTAGTTGCCCTCGGTGACAAGGGCACGGTCGACACGCCCGCTGATGGGCGCGGCGACGCGGGTGTAGCTCAAGTCCAGTTGTGCGGCATCCAGCGCGGCCCTGGCGGCGTCGACCTGGGCCCTGCCGGCATTCAACGAGGCGATGGCGGTGTCAAGACGATCACGCGCCACCACTTTTTTAGCGAACAGTTGCTCGGCCCGACCATGCTCGGCCTGGGCCAGCAATGCGTTGGCCTGCGCCTCACGCAAACGCCCCTTGGCAGCGTTCAGCGCCGCCTGGAACTCCCGTGGGTCGATCATAAATAACAGGCTGCCCTTGGCCACGGATTGCCCTTCAGGCACGCTGACACTTTGCAGATAACCACTGACACGCGGACGCAGTTCCACTTGATCGATGGCGGTCAGCGAACCGGTGTACTCGACAAACGGTGTCACCGCCCGCGCAACCACCTCGGCCACCGGCACACCGGGTGGCTTGGCGGCGGCGGCCGGTGGTGCGCTGTCCGAGCATCCGCCCAGCGTCAACACCACGGCCATCGCACCGGTAATCAGGCTTATTGGTTTGGCGTACATCGTTCACCCTCCTGGGAATTCCATGAAAAACCGCGACTATCGGTTTATCCGGCATTCCACAATGGGAAGGTCAAGTTGTAGTGATCAACTAATCCCGAACACGACGTTGAGTTTTTTCTCGGCCTGAGCTGGGGCCAGGCCGCCGTTGAACTGATGTGGTCGAATCCAGTTGTACCGATGCATCAAGAAACAGCTGATATCGCGCTGGGCTTTTTGAGCAGTTCTGTAGCCCAGGGTCTGTATCCATTCAGTCTTCAGGCTCCGAAACACACGCTCCATCGGCGCATTAACGCTCCTATGATGTTGCCGCTGACCGAAAACTGACCCAGTAAAGGCTGTTCTGCCGACTGAAAACTGACCCAGGTGTTCAACTGCTTCTGCTCACTTTTCGAGCAGGAGAACACAGGGTGATCAGCATGGAAATGTTG